>JAGFJJ010000040.1 GCA_024102815.1 Phycisphaerae bacterium | reverse complement strand
CCGGCGGCGCCTGGCCCTTGCTCCGCGACGCCCCACCGCCCCGGCCCTTCTCGCCGAACATGTCCTGAAGCACCGGCAGAACCTGGTTCACCTTGGCGTGTTCGAGCACAACGATCTTGGGACGGCTGCCCAGCTCCCCGGCCTGGTCCATTTCGTGAACAAGCTCCACGAGCCGCTCGACCTTTTCCTTGTCGCCGCTGAGCACCAGCGCATTCGTCTGCGTGAGCACGCTGACGCGCGTGTTGCCCACGAGGTCGCCCCCGGCGCCGCCCTTCCCGCCGCCGACACCGGGCTTACGCAGGTAATCCTGCACGGCCTCGAGCATTTCCGTCGCGTCGGTGTAGAACAGGGTCACGACGCGGACGGCCTCGCCCATCAGCGCTTCTTCCCGATCGATTTCCGCGACCGCCGCGGCGATGGCGTCGTAATCCTCCGGGCTGCACCGCACCATGACCGCCTTCGACCCCTTGAGCGCGGAAATCGAAATCTGAGCCGCGCCCGCTCCCTTCCGCTGCGACGCGCTCTTCACGAAGATCTGATCGAGCGTTCCCGCCACGGCCTCGGCGTCGGTATTCTCCAGGTTGATGACGTAGACCTTTTGCAGATTGGCTTCGGGGCTGTCGACCTTGGTGATCAGGTCCTCGATACGCGCCATGTCGACCGCGGAAGCGTTGACGAGCACCGTGTTGCCGCCGCCGACGACGGCCGTAACCTCTCCGGTCCCCTTCCCGCGACCGCCCTTGAAGAGCTGCGTCACCGCGTCCACAACGATGTCCGGCTCGGCATATTTCACCGTGAATGTGCGCATCTGCTGGGCGCGATCCGCCGCCGCGTCGCTGTCCAGTTGATCGATGATCTCCTTGATGCGCGCGTGATTCTGACCGCTCGCCGTAACCACCACCGAACGCGTGCTCGGTTCCGCGATGGCCAGGATGGACTGCCCCGGTCCCGTCGGGCTGGGCCGACCCGGCGACTTCGAGTCGCTCGCCATGGCCATGGAACGAATCATCGCTGCCACCGTCTCCACATCCGCGATGCGCGGCGTGTAGATCTTCGTCACGACGTTGGACATCTTGGCGACGTCTTCCACGTCGAGCTGCGCCACGCGCTGGCGGATGTCCTCGAGGTTGCTCGCACTGGCCTGTACGATGAGCTGATTGGTGACGGGGTCCGCGGTAATCACCACCGTCTGCTCCAACGGCGACACGGCACTGCCTTGCGGACCAAGCTCCTTGATCGCCTGCCGCCGCTCGTCGTAAATCTTCATCAGGGTCTGCGCCGCGTCCTCCGCACGGGCGAATGTCAGCGGAATGTTGGCCGTGGTCAGTTGATCCGCGGCCTGCGATTGCAGCGGCTCGATGAACTCCTTCTTGATGGAATCGAGCTGCGACTGCGTACCCCGTACGACAAGCGCGTTTAGCGACCGGACCGGCTCCGCCACCGGCGGTTTCTCACCTTCCTGGAGGCGCTGGCTCCAGAGCCGGTTGATGCTCTGCGAAACTTCGTTGGCGTCGCCGTTCTCGAGCACGACCATCATCACGCCGTCTTCGTCGCGGGCGTTGGCGGGAATGTCCACCTTCTTGAGCGCCTCCTCGACGAACCCGAACACGACCGGTCCGCCGAGCACGACCAGCGCGTTGGCCTTCTCGTCGGGCTGCACGCTGAACGCTTCCAGTTGCTGCTGCTCGCGCGGCAGCATGCGCAGGTAATCCTGCACGAGCTTGGTCATAGTCTCGTGCACGCGCTTCGCATCGGCATACTTGAGAGGATAAATGCGGAAATCGAACCCCATCTGGGCGGGCTGATCGAGCGCAACCGCCAGGCTCTCGATCTCCGCGAACTTCGCATCGCTGGCAAGAACGAAGAGCTGCCTCGTGCTGTCGTTGGCCGTCACGCTGAACTCGCTGCCCGTAGCCGTCGGAGGACCACCGCGATTTCCGCGCCGAGCGCCCGTCGCCGCGCCGCTCCCGTACGCCTGCTCAATCGCCGCGGCCACGTCGCTCGGACGGGCGTGCGTCAACTGGATGATGCGCAGGACACCGGCCGACTTGGACTGCTCCTCCAGCTGACCGACCACTTCTTCGATGCGCGGATAAAATGACTCCGGCGCGCGGTAAAAGACAATCTTGCCACCCGCCTCGCCGACGAACGACGTATCCTGATCGGCGGATGCCGCGGCACGGTTTCCCCGGCCGCGAGGCGTCGGCGCCCTCGTCGTCCCTCCGCCAAAAAGTGCCGTCAGCGTGTCAGCAACCGCTCCGGCGTCGGCATGAACCAGCGTGATATGGCGATACTGCTCGTTGGCCGCGGGCACATCAATCTGCTTCAGAGCGTCTTCGATCTCCGGAAGCGTCTCCTCCGTCGCATAGACCGAGAGCATGTTCAGCCGCGCGTAGGGAACGAACACCGGACTGTTCAACCCGGGGGGCGCCGACGAAGACGACGTGCCGCGATCACCGCGACCACGGGGCGCCCGCGTCTCGCCGGATGTCGCGCCGGGATGCATGTCCGCGAAGCGCTCCTGGAGAAACGCCACCACATCTTCGGCCTGGGCGTGGGCAAGCTGGTAGCTGCGCCACACGCGATCGGATCCCGCGCTCTTTTCCAACTCATCGATCAGGTTCCCGATGTAGTCCAGCGCCGCCACGGGTGCCAGCGCCAGGATCGTGTTGGTCTGGGAGTTACTGGAGAGCTTGATGTCCGTCGGATCGATACCCAGCCCGGTGCCGTCGCCCTCGACAGGCTCGACGAGCGTTTCGGGCAACTCCGGCGTCCACTCCACGTTGGGCTGGCCCGGCGGCATCCCCCGCTGCGTGCGGCGCGTGCGGTTTGTACTGGTCCGGTTGCTGCCCTGATCGAGCCCCAGCCATTCCCGAAGCAGCGACTCCACGTCGGCCGCATTAAGCCGGGTCAGCTCGTAGATACGATAGGCGCTGTCGAAAGGCCGCGGCTGGTCGATCGTCGCCAGCAGTTTGTAGATCGCGCTAAACTGGTGCGAACTTGCCCGGATGATCAAGGTCCGATCGCGCGGATTGGCAAACACGCGGACCGACGCCTCGGGCAGGGAAGGCACCTCAACCTGCGGAATCTGCTGCTCCGGCTGTTGTCCTGGCTGCTGGCCGCCGCGCGCCGCCTGTTGCCTCGCGAGTTGCTGCTGCAACCGGCGCTGCTGCATGATCTGCTGCTGGCGCATGCGCTGGATGGACTGAAGCTGCTGGTTCTGCTGCCGCGTCGCATTGAACATCTCGTTGATGATCGACTCGGCCGTGCGCACATCGATGTACTTGACCCGAATGATGCGAATGTCCGGCGGGGGATTGAGCTCCTTGTTCGCTTCCTCCATCTCGTCGAGCCAGTCGGGAATGTCCTTCACGGCATCCTCGGGGCCCTCGATGATCACCTCGCCCTTGGAGTTGTCATAATAGACACGAATGTTCTGCCGCTGATTTGGCCGGGCCGGTTCCGGCTTCTCGGTTCGAGCCGCCTCGCCACCCGTCCCTTTCGTTGACACCGGCGGCACAGCCGACTCCTGCATCTGGCCGGCCTTCTCACGGATCATCTCCTCCAAGGGATCGGGCATCGCCGGTGGAGGAGGCGGAACCTCCTCCTCCTGGGGCTCGGCTTCGTCAGCAGGCTCGGCCGGCGGCGTCTCTCCCTCCTGCGCCGGCTCATCAGTCGGCGGCTCCTCCTCCGGCGGAGTCTGGCTGATCACCGCCGCGCCGGCCGTTTCCATGGCACGGACCAGCGAAAGCGGCAGCACGCACGATCTCGACGCGGAAGGCGAGGACGGCTTCGGAGGAAGAACTTCTTCGACGCCGTATTTCTCCTCCACCGTGGGTGTCTTGTTAATCGTCTCCACGTCGTAGTCCGACAGATTCGTCTCCAGCCACCGGGCCACCTCCCCCGCGGTCATGTTTGGCGGCAGCGGGATGGCCTTGGCCTTGAGCGGCTTGCGTACCTCCTTGTCGACGTAGTCCTGGATCAGCCCTTCGATCTCCGGGAATCGGCTCTCGTCCGGATAGCGCACCACCAGCATGTTGCCGAAGCTCGTGTAATCGACCTCCGGAATCTGGTCATCCGGCTGCCACATCGCCCGCAGCAGCCCGCGCAGGTGGTCCGCCGCGTCGAACGCGTCGGCGTACTTCAGCGGGTAGAGCATCTGCGGCAGGACCGGCTTGACGATCGCCATCTCCGGCGCGTCGCCCTTGCCCACCAGGTCTTCGATGATCCGCATCTTGCTCGGCGTCGTGAAGACCGTCAGCGTGTCAGCGATCAGATCCGCGTGCAAGTACAGATCGGGACCGGTCCGCGTAATCTCGCGTACGAATTCCGATTCGAAATCGTCTTCTTCCGGCGCTCCGACGACACCGGGATGACGCGGCTGAGGCCGTCCCGGAGCGCCCGGCTTCTCCTCAATGCCCACCTGGCTGACGATCATGTTCACGAGCTGCGTCAGATCGGCGTTTTCGATCTGGAACACGCGCACCGTGCGATTGCCGGCCGCCTTGCCGTCGAGCTGCTTGACGTAATCCTTGGCCAGGGCGACATCGTCGGCGCTTCCCTGAAGAACGACGGCGCCACCGCCGGGCGCGGCCATGATCGTAAAGGTCGGCCCGCTGTCATCGCCGGCGGTCGGGGTTGCCGACGCGGGAGGCGCCGTCGCACCGCGGCGTCCGCCCCGCACACGCACGTTGGAACGTTTCGGCGCGGGAACCTGCATGAGTCCGCTGATGGTCTCGACCATGTCGTCAGGCTCGGTGTTCTCCAATGCCACCGTCTCGAAGACGATGTTGTCCCCTTCCGTCGGCTTGTCCATTTGCGACACGAGCGAACGCGCTTCATCAATCACCGGCCGCGGCGCCGCAACGATGATCTGCCCGTTGCGATCGTCCGGTTCGAGGTGATAGCGACGGGATTCGCCGCGCTGAGCGCCCCGGATGCGTGCGGCCGCAGGGTTGCCCGCCGCCGTCTCGTCCGTGCCGAGCACCTCGTCGCTGAAGTACTGCTGCACGCGAATCTGGAGAAACGGGTCCATCCGCTCCACAAGTTCCGACGGCGTGGCGTATTTCACGGCCAGGTAGTCGATCTCCACCCGCCCGCTGTCCGATCCGGGCAGATCGAAATCCGACACGAGCTTGCGCGTCAGATCGATAACCGATTTGGGCCCGGCAACCACCAGACGCCGCTGGCGAAGATCGGCCGCCAGGTGATAGCGCCGCGTCTCACGGTTCATGGCCTGCGGCATGCGCCCCCGCCGCACACCCTTTTGCCCCGGTTGGTCCGGCGTCACCGTCGGCGCCTCGGGAGCGATTTCACCGCCCGCAACGAATTCCTGCACCTTCATCGCGATCACCGGCTCGATCGCCGAGACGATATCCTCCGGGTTGGCGTACTTCACATTGATGTAGGCCACTTCCACGGGCTCGACGGCGCTGCCGGGCACGTCGAACGCTGAGATGAGCTTGCGGGCCTCGGCCACGATGGGCTCTTCGGCCGCGATGACGATCCGGCGATTCGCCGCATCGGCGAGAAGCTGATAGGGACGCTGTGTGCCCCCGGCCACCGGACGCGGCACGCGCCGCGCCCCACGCTGCGCAACCGGATTCGGCGCCCCACCGGCATCGTCCGCCGCCTCCGCGATTTCACCCTGGGCGATCAATCGCTCCACGTGCAGGGCCAGCAGAGGATCAACCTGCTCCACGACGGCGTCCGCGTCGGCGTGCTTGAGCGGGATGAACTCCGTCACGATCGGCGTGACGGTGATTTCGCTCTTGAGCGTCTCCAGGGTCGTCTCGATCTCCGCAAACTGCTCCGGTCGCGCCATGACGATAAGCCGTCCCGCCGCCTGCTGTGGAACGAACCGCGGCACGAACTCACCTTCGGTCGGCACGAGATCGGCAGGCCGCTGGCCTCGCACCGCCTGCCGCCCGCCCGAATCCGTGAGCAGCGATTGCACCGCTTCGACCAGTTGATACATGTCCGTCCCGCGCGGAAAGTCGTCGTAGACGCGCATTTCCGGCTTGTCGCGCGGCACGTCGAATTCACCGATGAACTCGGCGACCTGCGTCATGACATCCGGAGGCGCCTTCACCACGAGCGTATTGGACACCTGCACAATCGTCATCGACGCGCTGCCGCCCGGCGTCGCCGTCGGAGCCGCAGGTACACCGCGCCGCCCGCGCGGCCGACGCGGATTCCCCGGCGTTACGCCGTCGGCAAACAGCTGCTCGAGCGCCACCTTCAAATCCGCGGGATTCACGTGCTCGACAACGAACGTCCGCTGCTCGATGTCCACGGGCTTGTCGATCTCCGCCAAAATGGCCCGGATGGTGGACAGATCGACCGGGGTCGCCCCCATGACGATGATCCCCGTGTCCGAAGCGATCATGCGCAAGCCGGTGGTCACGTTGCGCGGCGGCGCCGCCCCACCCGGAACACCGCCCGCGATAATCGTCTGGATCTTCTCGATCGCCTCTTCCGGCGCAATGTTCTCGACCGTTACGACCTCGAACTCGGCAACGGGTGTCTCGCTCTCCAGATCGTCGATGACGGCCTTGTATTGCGTCCACTCGGCGTCGGTGCACAGAATGAACAACCGCCGCGTTTCATCGACCGGATTGAACTTCGTGCTGCTGTCGACGCCCGCTGCGCCGGCGCGGGCCGGAGGCCGCCTTGGACGTCGCCCTCGCGGCGGCGTAGATCCGCCGATGGCCACGCTTCCCCCGCCGGCATCGACCTGTGTGAGAATCTGGGCCACGAACGACGGCTTCTGGTTCACCAGTTGAACGACGTGCAGCGTCGGTGCGTCCTGGGCCCGGTCCATCTCCTTGACCAGTCCCCGGATACGCTCCACGTCCCGGGGCGTGCCCGTAACCCATATGCCCGTCCCGCCCGGATCGGTGACAATGGAAACACTGGTTTCCGCACCCGGCGCTCGACCCCGCGGACCACCCGCACCGGGACCCGATACCATCTGCGTGATCGCCGCGACCAGCACTTCCGGCTCGGCGTATTCGATCGCGATGAACGTCGGATCAGCCGTCGTCTGAATGTCCAACTGTTGGACCAGCTTGCGCACCTGCGCCACCGTCTCGTCGTCGGCCAGAACGATAATGGCTCCCCCGGCGGGATGTGGAATCATCGTAATGCCGCTGTCCGCCGGCTGACCGGGATTCGGCTGGGGCGTGCGCGGCCGCCGCGACCGACGCCGCCCCGACGTCGTCGGTGCCGTCGGCGTCGCCGTACCGCCCGTCGATAGAATCTGCTGCACCGTGTTGATAATCGCATCCGGCGCGTTGTACTTCACCTCGATGACCGCGGGCGTGAACTTCGTCTCCGTGTCCACGTCCACCACTTTCAGCAGATCCTTGATCTCCGCGATCTTGTCCTGCATCGCCCGGACGATCAGCACCCCCTGCGCGTCATCGGGCACGATGCTCACCGGCGGTTCGGGAATGCTCTCCAGCGGACTTCCGGTGGGCTGCCCCCGACGGAGCCTCGGCCGCGCAACACCATCGGGACCCGTCTCCGAGTCCATCAGTTTCTGCAACTGCGCATAGGCCTGGCTGGGCGATGTGAACTGGACCGGAATCAACTCGAGCGTGCGCGGATCCTTACCTCCCGGCGTCACGAAAATATCCACAAGCTCCAGATACTTCTTGATGTCCCGCACCAGCGCGAAGATCGCCACGGTGTTGGAGTTCTCCATCGGCGTGACGCGAAGGTAATCGGGGAGGAAGTCGCGCACGACCGTGAGATCGGACAGCGATCCCTTCTTCGGCGTATACAGCACGAGCACCAGCTCGTGGTCGGGAAGGTTGGCCTTCTGGAACTCCTCGACGCTTTTGAACATCAGCTCGGGCTTGAGCTCCCGCAGGTAGTCCACCACGCGAACCACGCGTAGCCCGTTCTCCTCGCGGAGAATCCAGTACGGATCAATCGGTTTGTAATTGAAGAGCAGCTCGCGAACCCGCTGCATGAGCTCGTCAAAGGTCAGCTGCTCGTCCGTGATGAACGTGACCGTCCCGTCCGGCGGCGCGCTGCCGATGATTCCCAGCCCCGTCTGCTGCGCGATACCCTCGATCAGCACCGAATAAGGCGCGTCCTTGATGCTGAACGAGTACAAGCGGTCTTCGGGCGGCACGTCGTTCTCGGCCGGTGGAATGTTGATCGCCGATCCCACCACCGCGTCACCGCCGCCCGGCACAACCCCCGGCGTCGTCGGCGATCCGCGCGGCGTGCCCGGCTGGCGCATCTGCCGACGCCGATCCCCGGCCGTACGCCGCGACTGCGCCAGACCCTCCAGCGGATTCACCGCCGGCGGCGACTGAGCCGCCGGGACGCTCGCCGGATTCGGCCCCACCGGGGTATCCTGCTCCGCCTGCTCTTCCGCCGCGCGATCTGCCTTGGCCGCCTCGATTCGCGCCTGGACTTCGGGTGGAAACGCCGCCGGGACGGGCTCGGCTCCGGCAGGCGAGGGAACCGCCTGCTCCGCCTGACCCTCGGCCGCAGCGTTATTCGGCGCGGGAGTCGGAGCCGTCCGCACGGACTTGCGCCCGGGGCGCGCCGGGAGTCGCGTGCGCGTACTCGACGGCTGGTCCTGTTCCGACCGGGTGAGAGCAACGTCGGCGTTTCGAGCGGCCTGCGCGGAATCCGTTACCGCCGTAAGACCGACGATCACCGCCGCGAACAACGCGACCAGGCATTCCGCCCGACCTCTGTCATTTCGGGTAGTCATGTTTCATCCTCAACGATCCGCCGCCTCCGCGGCTTAGGTCGCCATTCTTCACCCTGACGCTGCCCGCCACCGGGCTTCTCGATGATGGCGTCGCCCTCAACCGGAATGATCACTTGGTCGAGCGACGTTTACGCCGTTCTTCCCGCTCCTTCTTGAGCCGCTCGATAATCTGCTTGCGACGCTCTTCTCGTTCCTTCGAGGTCAAGTTCGGAGTCGGTAACGTTCCATCTGTGCGCTCTTCCGACTGCGCATCCATGACATTGTTCGTCGGCTCGGGCGTCGCCCCCGGTCCACCCTCGGCGGCTTGGTTCGCCACCGGCGTCGGCTGGGTCCCCGGCGTCGGTCCACCGGCCGGAGCGCCCGATGATCCCGAACGCGGCGCCGCGTTCCTGCCTTCTTCTACACCTTCTGCCCCCGCGGGTTTCTGCACCGGAACCGTCTTCGGCGATGCCCCGGCTGGTTGACCACCGGGAGCCGCCGACCCCTCGGAATCTCCCGTGGACTCGCCCGGTCGCGGATGCGCGCTCGGCGGAGTCGGACTCGGCCGAAGACCCTTGCGCCGTGGCGCAACGCGCCGGACCGGCGGTGACGCTTCCGACGACGGTGGTTGCCCGGCCGCGGCATCCGGCGGCTGTGCTCCCTCCTCCGGAGGCGATCCGGCGCCCTGTTCCGGAGGTCCGTCTGCCGCGGGGGAATCCCCCTGCGCCGCTGTTTCCTCATCCGCCGGGAGGACATTTTCGCCCGCCGCCGGCGACTCGGCCTGCTCCTTCGCCGCCGCGAGCTTCGCCTCGCGATGGAACTCCACCGCTCGCTTCAGATACGGATAGTCCTCGGTTTGATCGAGGCTGATCTCCTGATCGAGCATTCCGCCCACCGGGTACACGAAGAACTCGTCACGCCATTCGACCAATGCCGCCCGCGGATGAACATAGACCAACGTGCCGCCCTCGAAGGGTTCACCGACGGCCACGTAATGCGTCTGGCGCATGCGCGAGTCGTACACCATCACGCCGCCCGACTGCTCATCATCCTCCACGCGCGTAAGGATCATCGCCAGTTGCAGATCGCGGGCGTTGGGCGAGCGCATCCGCACCGGCTTCATCACCGGCGGAGGCGGCGGCGGGCGCTCCGTCGGCGTCTCCACAACGCGGGTGGGCGGAGGCGGCGGCTCTTTCACGGTCACGCGAACCGTGGCCGAAGCCTTGTTTTCCTTGCCGTCGATTACCGCCACCGTGTACAGGAAGTTCCCGATGGCCGACGTATCCACGTTGGTCCGCGCCGTGCCCGGGTCCGTCAGACCTTCCTTTGGCGTCCATTCAAAGGTGTAGTTCCCGTCTCCGCCCTGCGCCGTCGCCTGGATCGCCGCGGGCTGGCCGACCTCGACGTTGATCGCGCCGCCGGCATTCACCACCAGCGGATCGAGCGGGATGTATTCCGTAAAGGGAGTGCGATCCCAAATCAGCGTATAATCCCGATCCTGGTGCCGCACGATCTGTTCCGGCGGATTCAGGTCGGCGTCCGCGATCCGCTTGCCGAGGATGCGATCCTGCGGCAGCACCAGCAATTCGACCGGTGCGCGAATCGCCACGCGCTCCTCAGTCCGGCCTTTGTCGCGCCCCTTGCCTGCCTCCGAGACCGGATACAGTGTCGCCGATGTCACCTCCATCAATTGCGGGATTTCCGCGAGATCCTTGAGGAATAGCGTCGCGTCCTTCAGCGTGCCCTCGGCCGAGATCGTCAGCGTCATCCGCGTCAGGCCGGTCTTGCGATCCACCGTGCCGCGATTGGGTGTTACGCTGGCGTGCTCCAGGTTGTACTTGTTGATCAGCCGGTTGATCCGCTCCCGCGCGGCGGTCTCCACCTTGGCGATGTCCGTCGAGCCCGCACGCTCCATGAACGAGATGTATTCGCGCTTGGCCTGTTCCGTCTGGGACTCCAGCTTCTGCAGCTTCGCCAGCTCTTCCTCGCGCGCCGCAATACGCTCGTCGATCTTCACCAGCGGCTCGATCCAGCGCGGATAGACCACGTTGGCGATCACCGCATAGGCAATGGCCAGTCCGAAAAGCCCCGCGAGGATTCTTGATCGTTGATTCATGACCTGTCTCGTCCTTCCTCCGCGGTGTCAGGAGTCCGATCCGGCGGGCTCGCCGCCCGACCGGCCGTGCTTGCCCTTCTTCAACTCGTCGTTGTGCACCTCGATGGTGAACTTCTGCGAGATGGGGTATTTCTCGCCGGGCTTTTCAATCTGCGATCCGAACGTCGCCGTGAAACGGTGCGACTCCCGTCCTTCGCGACGGAACTCATACAGCCGGCGCACGACTTCCGTCGCCACGGCCCGCCGTTTGGCTCGCGTGACCAGCTCGATGCGGTTGTCCTTTTGCTTGAGATCGATCCGCTCGATCACGAGCTCTTCGTTGGAGGGGAGCACGCCCATCAGATCGAGAAGAACATCGACCCAGACGAGCTGGTCCTTGTCGAACGAGCGGATGTCGCCCACCAGGGTAACGAATTTGCGATAGTCCTTCTCTTTCGACTCCAGCTCCTCGATCTGCCGGTTGACCTCCGCGAGCTGCCGCCGATCCGCCTTCGTGCCCTCCAGCAGAAAAACGACCGGTGCGGCAACGAACAGGATGATTACCGCCGCTACCGCTGGCGCGCGGCGCAAACGTCGCGTCGCCGCCGTCTCCACCTGCTTGGGGTGGAGGAAGTCGAAATGATCCACGCCCTCTGCCGCGTGGCTGAGCACGAGACCCAGCGATGCCGCGAACGCCGCCGCCGCCGCGCCTTCGTCCGGCTCCCAACCGAACGACGACGCCGGGTTGTACAGGTCGACCGATATCGAGAGCTTGCGCTGGAGAATGTCCGCGAGACGCTCCTCCACCCCGAGGTCGCCGCTGATCACGGCGTGGTCGATGTGCGCCCCGGCATCGCGCGACCGATAGGCCTCGATCGAACGCGTAACCTCATCGACCAGCGTGCTGACCACCGAATCGCCGGAGAGCCGCGGCCGCGAACTTTCGTCGTCGTCTTCCCCGCGCTTCTGCATGGCCTCGCGCAGCGCGTCGAGTGACAGGTTGCTGTCGTCGTCCAGACCCTGCGGAATCGATACGGACGCGGCCCGCGTGAACACCAGCGAGCCGTTGTGCAGAATGCCGATTTCCGTGAACGTCGGGCGGACGTCGACGAACAGCACACGCTCGGGAAGCGCGTGCCGCAGGAATTCGCAGACCGCCACGCGGTTGGCCCACGAACGCAGCCCGATGCGGTCCAGCCTCAGACCGGCCGCCTCGATCGTCGACGCATACTGCTCCACCACCTCGTTGCGCACCGCCGCCACGAGCACGTCCGACGTCGGGGACGACGTATCCGCGGCCGGCACGGTGAAATCCACCGCCGCCGCCGCCACCGGAAACGGCAGCTCCTTGGCGACCTGGATCCGCACCATCCCGGGCAGCGCGTCCCGCGCCGCCACCGGCAGCTTCAACGTATTGAGAATGGCCTGGTCGCGAGGCACGTCCACGGTCGCGCTTCGCGTCCGGATCCCTTCCTGCTCCAGCGCCTGGCGGATGAATCCGCCCATGGCCTGCGGGCTGTTCGGATCGATCGATTCCGGGATCGTGACGGAGAGCAGGCGCTCGATCTTCACCCCGCGCTTGCTCGTCTGCGCGTGAACGATGTGCAGCATCCGCGGATCCCAGTCCAGGGCGACGAATCTTTTTAGTTTGTTCTTAGCGGCCACGGAGTCTCTCTTTGTCTTCCTCGCGAATCGGATACTGCCCGCCCAGTTCGGTAAGATCGCGATAATAGATGGTTCGTGCAATCGGGCCGACCACCTCCACCACGGCTTGCAGGCGCACCACCATGCCGATGTGGTCGGCGAATCCCAACGATTCGATTGTGAATTGCTGACCGCGCGCCGTGATCTTCGGCGCGATCTTCTCGAAAACATCCAGATCAACAATGCCTTCCGTCAGCAGCCACGCCGGCGTGGCCTTGGCCTCGCTCGACAGCGAAGCACGCGTCGACACGATCGCCTGCACCTGCTCTTCCGTGAGATCCGTCAGGCAGCGCAGCACGATCGGCGGCGCCGTGTTCACGTTGATCAACCCCGGAATGCTGTCCTGTTGTTGCGGATCCACCACCGTCGTCTTGTCCAGCAGCGCCGCGAGATGCTCCGGTCCCAGCGGGCTCGGCACGAACTGCCCGTCAACTTCCTGCGGACGCAGCAGACCGGCCGGTGTTTTCAGCCTCGTCTGGCTTCCCGAGCCGCCGCCGCCCGAACCTCCTCCACCACCGCCCGATCCACCGCCCCCGGCATCCCCTCCACCTTCTTGATCGCCTCCCGTATCGGGAATCCCGCCCGCCGATCCATCCCCGCCGCTTCCGCCTTCGCCGCCGCCGGGCTGCCCGTCTCCGGGATTCTCCTGCGCGAACTTCCCCGACTGGACGGACTTCTCATTCTCGGGACGGGTCCCGCCGCCGCCTTTCGGCTCCTGAGGTGGCATGTCGCTCCCGGCGCCGCCTTCCCCGCCGCCCCCGCCTGGACCACCTTCCCCGCCGCCGCCCGCACCGCCGCCCTGCGTCGGCTTCAATGCACCGACGATGTAGTCGACGATCTCCGGCTCCTCCGGGAAAACAGCATCCAGCTCGTCGCGCAATTGCTCCGAGGGCATGTACAGGTAGATACGCTGGCGGTTGTCGTTGGCGACGTTGTCTTCCTTCGACAGCACCGTCAGATACGGATACATCCCCCGATTCAGCACGTTGTCCTCGTTGTCCGGCGGGAAGGTCAGATCGCCGTCGTCCTCGTTGGGCGTGAGCAATCCATTGCGATCAAAATCCTCGCCGTAGAGCAGCTTGGCCGTCATCCCCTTGACCAGCAGCAGTTCCTCCACCGTGTCGAACGGACCGTTCTTCACCAGATAAGGCCGATCCAGCTTGCGGTAGTAATCGCCTTCCGTGTCCACATCCTCGCCGTGCGGATCGCTGTCCGCATCCCGCCAGTCCAGTATCGCATCGACGATGCGCTGCGGATCGATCTCCGTGTCGTCCGCCGCCGCCGACCGGACGAGAATCAGCAGTTGCTCTTCCGTCGCTTCGTTGAGGTTCAGTCGGGCACTTTCGTCCGTCAGCCCGAACCGGATGTAGTCCTCGTCGTCGGTCGGATCGTCCGCCACGATGCTGAACCGGTACACCGATCGGTCGTCGTTGAATTCCCTCGTCGTGCCCCACTCTCGAGGATCCGTGTCGCTCGACCAGACCAGCACGCGGTTGAGCTCCTCGGGATTGTTGTACCAGCGGTTTACATCCAGCCGGTATTCCCGCAACCCCAGCTTCACATAATCGACGCCCGCCTCCGCGGCCAGCCGCGCCTGCGCTCGATACGCCACCGCCTGCATCGATGCCAGGTCCGCGTTCACGCGGAACGAATACATCGCCACCAGCAGCCCCAGCAGGAGCAGCACGAACAGCACGGTAGGCAGAATGACCGCGGGACGCCGGAATCTCATGGCGCGGTTTCACCTCCTCCGCCGCCTTCGGCCCCGCCACCACCGCCGCCGGAGAGTTGCTCCATGAAGTCCTGCGTCTCTCGTCCCACGCGCGAGCGGAACAGAGGATCGGCCTGCGGAACCCGGACATTCACCGTGAAGCGATCCGGCGGCTGCGGAAGGCAGTCCACCGGGTCGTGGTTCATGCACGTGCAGAACTCCGTGATCGCCCGGTCGGAGAACTCCTCCTCGAAGGGCACGGTCGGCGTATACCCGATGGTAACCTGCACCAGTTGCGGTAGCGGATTCTCCCCGTCGACCTCCCACGTGTCCCACCAGCGCTTGCCGTCGTAGTAGCAGAAACGAAGGAAGAGAATCTCCTGGGAGTACAACTCCTGGAAGTTCATCTCCTTCAACGTGCTCGGCTCCGTGTTCGATCGGCGCAGATTGCCTTCCAGTTGCTGTTCCTCGAGTTGCGACTGCTGCGCCGATTCGCCTTCGTCGCCGCCGAACACCTGCCGGTTACGTTCCAGACCGGCACCCAGATCCAGACTGTCCGGCCGGGGCACGGGAATCTCCACGCGCGCCAGACCCAGCGGCACATAATATCCCTCGGGCGTCTGCGCCTGCGGATGACGGATGATCTTGTATTCCACCTTGGTCAGGTCGTAGGCGTCCGGCTGGTAGCCCTCCCGAAGAAACCGCTTCCGCGCGAACTCCCGGTCAGGCACGCGAATGGTCGAGAGCCATATCCGCTCCGCCGTCCCCCGAATACCCGCGCGACCGTCGGCCGTCGTGATGCTCGCTTGGCGAATCTCCGTCGCCATCCGGTCCAGAATCGCCCGGACAAGTCGCAGCCGCTGCGATTCGGCCTGCCCCTTCTCCCGCGATTCCAGCGTCGACGCGTAGAACCAGTACATGGTCGAACTCAGCAGAACCAGAACCGCCATCGCCAGCACGACCTCCAGCAGGGTCACGCCACGCGAATGTTGCCTGTGTCGCACGCGCGGCCTCATGGCGAACCACCTCCGCCGCCCTGGCCGCCTTGCCCGCCGCTCTGGTCTCCGCTCGTGTCACCCTGGGCTTCCTCGACGAGCGCACGCAGATCCGGTGGAAGAGACGCGAGAATGCTGTCGAGCTTGATGTTCATCGCGTCCGCCAGCGCCGGAAGCACCTCCAGGAATTCCTCGAAGTCGATCTTGCCCAGGAGGCTGAAGTCGAAGTTCTCAATGCCCAGGCCGTCACGGCCGATCTTGCTCAGCTTCCCGTCCAGCTCCTCGTATTCCTGGTCGGTGAGATTGAAGCTTGTCGCCAGGTTCACCGGCTGCGGCGTCGGACGCATGGCGTAGAGGGTATAGATGGTCTCGGCCCGATCGTGATCGAACGTCTCTGGCGAGTACTCCCCTTCGCGCCGCAGATACTGGACTTCCAGTTGCATCGAGTACAGCGTGGGAATCGAGGTTTCCTCGATGAGCAGACGCCAGCCCCAGTCGGGATAACGCGGCCCGAAGTCGTTCTCCTCGATCTTGTTGAGCGCTTGCAGCTCCACCAGCCCCAGATCGAGCTGGCCCAGTTGCAGGTCGGCCAGCGCCATCGCCCGCATCTTCCGCTCCATCATGCGGACCGACTTCTGCGCGCTCTGCAATTGCGATCCAATTACGGCCAGTCCGAGAATGAGCATGCCCGTGGCAATGACCGTCTCCAGCAGGACGTACCCGCCGCGCCGCCGTGAACCCGATCCCAGGAATCTCACTCTCCGCTCAACCATCACTTCCTCGACCCCATGTCTTCTCTTCGTCGCTTTCTCTTCCCCTTCGTGCCTCCGTGCCTTCGTGCCTTCGTGCCTTCTGCCTGTTGCCTATTGCCTTCTTCCCCTTCGTGGCTTCTTCCTATTGCCTACTGCCTACTGCCTACTGCCTTCTTCCCCTTCGCGGCTTCTTCCTGTTGCCTGTTGCCCGCTGCCTGTTGCCTTGCCATGCGCCACTGCTCTCGAGCGGTGCCCGCGACCTTCATGCGGCGACGTGCTGGTAACGGGTCGGTTCATGGCTCACCGTCGGTCGCGGAACGTCGGGCGTCGTCCGCACGACCGCCATGCACCGAGCCCAACGCACCCCGCGCCGCTCTTCTCTTCTCGC
>JAGFJJ010000039.1 GCA_024102815.1 Phycisphaerae bacterium | reverse complement strand
GATACGTGCATCAAGATCGAGGTCGAGAAGGCCGGACTGACGGAGCGTGCAGCATGACCGCCAAGAAGATCCCCATCACCCCCATCTTCATGGACCGTCCCACCGTCGCCCAGGTCGTCGCCATGTCCACCGCGACTATCGAGCGCCTGGAGCGCGAGGGGCAATTCCCCAAGCGCCGCCAGCTATCCGGCCAGCGCGTCGGCTGGCTGGTGCGCGAGGTTCAGGAATGGGCCGAGTCACGGCCGGTGTCGAACTTGCCGCCGCCGCCGAATACCGGGGCGTCGAAGCGGAAGGAGGCGGCGTGAATGAGCTTCATCTTTTCGCGGGCGCTGGTGGCGGAATTCTCGCCGGCCAGCTTCTCGGGCACCGATGCGTCTGCGCCGTCGAATACGAACCCTATGCCCAGGCCGTGCTTGTGGCACGACAGAACGATGGAACCTTCCCGCCTTTCCCGATTTGGGATGACGTGCGAACGTTTGATGGACGACCGTGGTGCGGTGTTGTTGATGTCGTGGCTGGCGGCTTCCCGTGTCAGGACATCAGCGCCGCAGGAAATGGCAACGGAATCGACGGCGAGCGCTCCGGTCTCTGGCGCGAAATGGCCCGAATCGTCAGTGAGGTACGACCCCGTTACGTCTTCGTGGAAAACAGCCCATTGCTTGTGGGAAGAGGACTTGCCGTGGTCCTCGGTGACCTTGCCGACATGGGGTATGACGCGCAGTGGTTCCGTCTATCGGCATCCGACTGCGGAGCGCCCCATCAGCGGGATAGGTGCTGGCTTGTGGCCCACTCCGACTGTCTGCGGGAATTACAACCGCAAGGGCGCGAGTGCGACCAGCGGCGACGGGCTGGCGACTGTGGTGACGCAACGGACTTGGCCAACGCCAAATTGCATCGGCTTTCGGTCGGACGGCGAGCTTGCGATATTGGCGAAATCCGCGAAGGACGAGTCGGAGTATCTAGCGATGTCGCACCGTGCTTGCAACAGCAAGCGGATGAGGTTTTGGCCCACAGCCACAGCCACAGCCACAGCCAGCAAAGGATGGTCGCCGAATCACAACCGCGCAATGACGGACGACAGGCTGGATTACTCGGTGGAGCGGGAATCTTTCCAGCCTGGCCAGCAGACCCCGCCGATGCGCCTGAATCCCGAGTGGGTCGAGTGGTTGATGGGATGGCCCATCGGGCACACCGGATTAAAGCCCTTGGAAACGGGCAGGTATCAAGAGTGGCTGCGGCAGCATTCGCCGCGCTGTCTGGATCGTGAGAAGGCCGCGTGACTCACCCCGGCCGCGCCAGCTCCTCCAGCCTCACGGAGAGCCGGCGCAGCCACTCCACCCGCTCGGCATCGTACTGGTGCCGGTTGTACGCCCCGGCGACGCCAGGGATCCTGTGCCCGAGCACCGATTCTGCCACGTCGCCCGGACAGCCCATTGCCGCCAGCAGACGTGGCAAAAAGCACCCACACGCCGATGATGCAGCAGCGCATTCGCCAGTAACTGCAAGGCATTGACGGCCGGCACCCTGGAAGGTTA
>JAGFJJ010000038.1 GCA_024102815.1 Phycisphaerae bacterium | reverse complement strand
CGGACCGCGAGCGGCCACGGCCAGCAGCAAATCGCCAACGCAAGGCGGCATGGTGCAATCCTTGTGGAGACCCGACTCGGAGCGATACCCGGCGGTCCGTCCGACGCGTCGCTTCAGTTCATAAAGTAATCGTTCCACCAGGCGGTACGACCACCGGTTCCGCCTCGGTCTCGGCCCGCACGCGCAAAGCCCAGGCCGCCGCGTCCTGCTCGATCGGCGGCCAGGTGTTGTAGTGCGCCGGAGCGACGCGGCGCGGCGCGATCAACTTGACCGCCTCGATCGCCGCCTCCGGACCCATCGTGAACAGGTCGCCAATCGGCAAGACCGCCAGGTCGATCCCCGCCTGGCCAATCTGCCGCATATCGGAAAACAGGGCCGTGTCGCAGGCAAAGTAGATCTTGCCGTCGGTCAGCGTCAACAGATATCCTGCCGGGTTCCCGCCGTAAGAGCCGTCGGGCAGTTGCGAGCTGTGAAAGGCCAAGGTCATGGCCACGTGGCCAAACGGCAATCGCACTCCCCCACCCAGATTCATGGCCACGGTGTTCTCGGCCGCCACGCCGTGCTGAGCCTGCAGCCACTGGCAGATTTCGAAATTGGCGATCACCGTGGCGCCCGTCCTCAAGGCGACCGCCGGTGCGTCGGCCACGTGATCGTAGTGCCCGTGTGAAATCAGGATGAAATCCGCGTCCACCTGGCCCGCCCTGACGGGCGCCGCCGGCGACTCGTCCAAGAATGGGTCCAGCAACAGGCGATGCTGGCCCGTTTCGATCAGCCAGGTCCCGTGGCCCAGCCAGGTCAGTTGCGTCGGCATGATGCTGTCTCTCCCTGGAACGGATACCGCACCGGTCAGGATAGCCCACCGGCCGCGTTCGTTCCAGGCGACTGACAAGTCGGAGGTTCATTGCCGCTGCCACGACAGGGGGGGCTCCGAAAGGACGAGTGGGATGGTACGTGTGGATGATGGCGGATTCCAAATTGCAAATTGCAAATTGCGGATTGACTACCCGGAGGCCCATTGCGACCACGGGGCATGTCCTTTGAGTTCCTCGCGGTTTATGGTAGACCAGTGGTTTACCGGTTCAACCCGCTCTGACAACTGACGACTGACAACTGACAACTACCCACGGGCCTCGATAGTCCGTTATGGAGAGAATCCCCATGGATCCGCACGATTTAACTCGCGAACTGTTCATCAAGAACGACACGCGGATCGTCATGCTGGTGGCCGATGGTCTGGGCGGCCTGCCGATGCAGCCAGGCGGCAAGACCGAACTGGAAGCCGCGCGCACGCCCAATCTGGATCGGCTGGCGTCGCGGGGCGTGCAGGGCGGCAGTATCCCGCTGGTGCCGGGCATCAGTCCGGGCAGCGGACCGGGGCACCTGGGACTGTTCGGCTACGATCCCTGGAAGTACCAGATCGGCCGGGGCGCGTTGGAGGCGACCGGCATTGGATTTCAACTGGAGCCGGGCGACGTGGCGATTCGCTGCAACTTCTGCACGCTCGACGCCCAGGGCAACATCTCGGACCGGCGGGCCGGCCGCATCTCGACCGACGAGAGCACTCCGCTGGTCCATTCGCTGCGGGCGGTAACGATTCCCGGCGTGGAAGTGTTTGTGGAACCGGTCAAGGAGCACCGGTTCGTGGTCGTCTTTCGCGGCGAGGGTCTGGAAGGCAACGTGCGCGATACCGATCCGCAAGCCGTCGGCGTCCCGCCGCTGGCCCCGGTCGCCAACGATCCCGGCAGCCGGAAGACGGCCGAGGTTGCTGGCCAGTTCCTGCGTCAGGCCCGCGAGATCCTGGCCGGACATCCCAAGGCCAACTTCCACACCATGCGGGGTTTTGCCGCCAAGCCGAACCTGCCAACGTATGAAGAGGTCTACGGGTTGAAGGCCGCCGCGATTGCCGTCTATCCGATGTACAAAGGCCTCGCCCGGCTGGTCGGTATGGAGATTCTGGGCAAGCCGCAAACGCTGGACGAGCAGGTCGAGCTGCTCGCCCGGCACTGGAGCGATTTCGACTTCTTCTTTCTGCACTTCAAGTACACCGACAGCACGGGCGAAGACGGCAATTTCGACGAGAAGGTCAAGCGGATCGAACAGTTCGACGCCGCGTTGCCGGCCGTCGAACGACTGCAACCGGACGTGCTGATCGTGACCGGGGACCACAGCACGCCCAGTTTTCTGCGGAGCCACAGTTGGCATCCGGTCCCCACGCTGCTGGTCTCGAACTGCTGCCGCCCGGACGGGCTGACCGAGTTTGGCGAGAGCAGTTGCATCCGCGGCGGGCTGGGGCAGTTCCGGGCCAAATATCTGATGACGCTGGCCTTGGCCAACGCCGGTCGGCTGGGCAAGTACGGCGCGTAGCCGGCCCCGTGGTGTTGTAAGGGGTTCGAGCAGCACCATTGCTCAGATAATCGGCGTTCTACCGATTGACTATGAAGTAGATGAACAATGCCAGCCCCACAAGCCACATCCCGCCGACGAGGATGATCACGGCCGCCAGCGATTCGGTCAGGAGCACCAGCCCGAAACCAATCGCCGCGAAACCGAACAGGCCGACACCGACCGGTTCCGCGTACAAGACTTTGACATCAACTGCCGGCGCCGCGTCCTCCGGGCTGTCGGGCGGGACGAACAACCGGATCTGCTCTGCCACTTCGCTGCCGCCGAGGTACCACTCGCCTTCGCCCGAGTTCCACCGCGCACTCAGGACGATCAGGTGGCTCCTGTCCTTGAAATCGAACCTGACTCGAACCTTCGCGGCTCGCGGCGTCATGGGGGCGACGTCGACCACCTCCCCAGTTACCTGCATGGCCCCCCGGAACCGGCCCCGCGCGGCCGCGTTCCAGCGAAACATCACGAAAGCCAAGGCGATCAACAAGCAGCCAACGGCCACGAGCAACGAGCCATACATCGAGCGTGTCCTCTACTCGTCCATCGACTGAACTCAGCAGTGGCGAGTGAGCAGGTCACAGCCAGTCCACTCGACTGGGTCAATTCCCCCGTGTGTATTCGCACAATTCGATGACGATACTACTCGATTCCGGGCAGTACACCTGTTTCACCACCTCGACTCCGTCGGCGTACCAGACGAGCATTGAGACATTTCCGCCACAGACGAACCCCGAGTACGAAATCTTCATGGCCTGGAATCTGCCCGCCGGGACTTCGACCATTTCCAGGCCGCCCGCCTTCGCCGCCTACGAGGCCGAGAACTTGAGGCCAATGACGCTTCGGTGCATGCGGTGGTTCGCAGTCGAAGTTGTTACATCAGGTATCGCAACTTGTCACTGGCCTGGTTGCGCTGTCGCTTGTCGGTCAGCAGTTCGGCGATCGCATCGAAACCGTAAATCGTTTTGATGCGGTGTGTCAGGTGTGCCCGCTCCCTGCGGATTTTTTCCGGGCTCCAGAAATTCGGGGTGAGCGGGGCGTCCGGCGTCGGTGTTTCCGCACCCTTTTCCTCCGACACGTCGGGCAAAGTCTTGAACAGCCGGAAGTGCTCGCGAAACGCGGGTAAACCGCGGATGGCGAGTTCGCGGTAGCCGTGACGTGCCAATTCGGCGAGCGCGGCGGCATGGTTAATGACATGCCACGGCCCGCCAAACCCTTCGCGGCGCTGCGCCGCATGTTCAATCAGATCGTCGGCGACGATCCTGGCCATCATTTCCAATTCGGTAATGGGAGGAATGCCATCATCGTCAGGCAGTGGAATCCGGCTTCCGTTGAGACGGCCCTTCTCCTTGCCATAGTAGCCGCTCCCCGGCGATGCATTATCAAACCCGGCAATCAGCTTCCGAATGCCGTCCGTAATCGACGGCGTCGCCAAATCCGGATGATCTTTCAAGGCACGGATTGCAATCGCGGCGAAGATGACGTTGTGCCCTGACTCTCGAGCGCGATTGATGTTGTGCGCCAGAGCGTCCGCGATGCCGTCAATCAGATCTGCTTTCGGCTCCTCGCGCGCGAACGGCTCAAACATCGCGGGGGCATTCAGCGCGGCATCCTTCTTGGGGCTGAAGACGGATTCGCCTCGAATGATCCGTTCCAACTCCGCTTCGATGCCGTCGCAAACCGATTCGTCCAGGTCGGGATGCTGTTCCCCAATGAAGTACCCGGCGACGACTGCCGCTCCAAGATGGCCTGACATCGTACTCACACGGTGAGCACGTGCCATCGCGTTAAGACCCTTGGGAAGATAATCAAAATCGATCACGCGTGCCTCCCTCTCCTGGTCGACCTCGTTACTTGCCGTCCTTGATTTTGACTTCCAGCGTCTCGGTTCGCATCTCGCCGTGCCAGGCGTCGTCGCCCGTGCGGCTGTTTTCGAGCGTCACGCCGAGGCGGTACTTGCCCGGCCGGACGTCGCCCGTGAGCCAGTTCGTACCCGGCGCGTCGCTGTGCACCCCGAGGCACACGTCGCGGATGCGCGTGTGAACCAGCCGAATGGGCAGGGTGACGGTCTCGCTCTTCCCGGCCGCAACCTTCATCGGCTTGGGGAAGTGCCGCTTGCCGATCGGGCCCTCCACCAGTTCGGCGCCGCCGGCCATCTTCAGGCTGACCCGGAGCGTGCCACCCAAGTCGAACGTGAGGTCCTTGTCGGTCCTGTTACTGATCCGCAGTGCGATGCCCGGCTGGAACTCGCCGTAGACCTCCGCCGGCCGTCCCCAGGTCGACTTGACCGCGACCTCGAAATCCACCCCGTCGACGCGCACCGGCTTGGAAAACAAACTGGGTGGATCCTCCGCCTCTTCCCCCGTCGCCTGCCCGGCGGCAGGCGGGATCATGAGGGCCGTAAACAACCCTGCGCACCAGACCGCGAGGAGGCGAGCCATGACTGCCTGCCTTTCGAGTGAAGTTCGCATGCCGCCGGCTCCCTTGCGTTGTGAATCGGCCTACGCCCCAACTTGCCCTTGTGGGGATTATAGCCGTTTCGGACCGCGATCGTGTAACGGTCGCGTAACATCGGTCTCGCCGACGACAACCATCCCAGCGAACCGATTCATACCTGTGACCGAGAGCAGCATTTGGAGGGACTCGCGGTTGCGCTCACTGACAAGGTAAGTCACCTTCACGCCGGGCGGCGACGAGTCACGTGAGTTTCAGGATCCGGCGTCAACCGCCGCTCCGGTTCACGGCCTGTTCGCGGGCAGACCACGCGCTCCACCCACGGCCCCGCGCACCACGCATCCGTCGTCTATCGCGTGCGACTTGAGCCAGCGTTGATGGTACGATTCGCACGAGGGGCATTACGCCCCTTCGCGTCTCGCAAGTGGCCTTATAGCAGGCAATATAGAAGCCAACCACCCCGTGACAACTGTCGAGCAAATGAACAGGAAGAGAAGCATACGCAGGCTCCACCGCGGCTTCAACCAACACCTGATCATTGTAGGCATCCGTGTTACTGGCCCGCCGTCGGAAAGGCTCCTGGCACACGGCCAAGTCCATCGCCACGTGTTTCGGTCTGACCAACGCCTGGCTGCAAGCACAAGGACTACCCAGCCTGAAGACACTTTTGGCGCAAGTTGCTCCCCTTCGTCGAACCGCCTGGTGCGGACCCGCATGCCTGGTGCTGTGGGGGCTGGGCGGGGAAACCCGCCCGGCTACCGGATTCGGCGTGCCTCTAGCCGCACTCCGGACATGCCATCTGATGCGACTTTCGTTCTCAGAGCCGACGACGGGCCTATTTCTTCTTCTTGCCGACTCCAGACGCGGCAGTAATCTGTTTCATCCACGCCGCGATCTGGCGTTCGTCGAGGTCATCAACTGATCTCAGCTCAACGCCCCTCGTCGACTTCCCCATCGCCACCGGTGTCACTGGTGGTACTGGAACAAGCGTCGCGCCATTCACGAACATGAGCTTGATGTGCCCCGCGAAACCGCCGCAACAGAAGCACCATCCGTCGCCGACGCCATAATATGACATGCCCCACTTCACGGAGCGCTGCAGGCCGGGCAGCGTCTTGGCCGCCAGGGCATCGACTCTCTCGGCGATGTCGCGCTGCGGCTGCGGCAAGCTTGCGATGTAGGCGAAGACCGGCTGGTCACCGGCGGCTGCCTTTGCGGGGCTTGCTTTGCCGGTGATCATGGACTCCGGCGGCGCCGTGCCAACCTTGCCTTGTGCCGCCGTGCGCTTGGACGGCTTCCGGGCTGTTGGCTTGGAAGTCTGGTCTGTCTTGCGGGCGGGCATTGTGATCTACTCTACCTCGCACTTCCACAGGCCGAACGACGGCGGTAACGGGGCACCGTCAAAAGACTGACCATTTCAGTTTCGCCCGACTTCGCCGCTCCGGTTCACGGCTTCGTTCAAGGAAGCCGCTGCGCGGCAGCGAGCTGCCTGACGGCATTCTAGCCGACGCGCTACCTCGCCTGCCATCCTTGGGAAATGGTTTTCCTTCCCTGTTCTCCAAGGAGACTGGCAATGACCGAGTCCGCGACCTGCTGGCGGCCGTCAACACCCGCCACGACGCTCCGCTGCGAACCGTTTCCCAAAAGAGCGAGCCCGGCGGCAGGATGCGGACGGATAGATCGGTGTTGAACTTTGTCGCCCGCCCACCGGCCCCGCGCCACGGACCAGGCGAATTTTATCCAGCGGGGACTGCTGGTCGCAAGGGATTGCGGGGCCGGTACCAGATGGGAGCGACCGGCGAATTCAGGACGTTGCGCGAACTCCGCCGAGTTTCCATCAGCACCAGTTGCAATCTGCCGCCGATTGCCCAACGCCAGCGACGACAGTTCCGCCGGCAGCGTAAACACAACCTGGAAGTAATGCACTCGATCCGGCAGCAGCCGAGCGTGGCCGTCCACCCACTCCGCTCGCCGAGCGCCGCTGCAGGTTGGACAGTGCCGATCGCCGCACGTGCAGATAGACCAGCGTCATGCGGAAGCTGGAATGACCCAGCAAGCGGCTGATCGTCAGCAGGTTCACTCCCGCCTCCAGCAGACCCGTGGCGTACAGGTGGCGCAGGACGTGAGGCGTGACCGGCTTTTCTGCGCTCCTTGAGGGGT
Source organism: Phycisphaerae bacterium (assembly GCA_024102815.1). Classification (NCBI taxonomy): domain Bacteria; kingdom Pseudomonadati; phylum Planctomycetota; class Phycisphaerae; species Phycisphaerae bacterium. The sequence continues at coordinate 2,861 of JAGFJJ010000038.1, read as the reverse complement.
ATCAAGCGAACCTTCCCCACTTCGATGTGGTCTCCCGCCAGGACAGCTCGCCACCTGGCTCGCGATCCGACTCTGCGTTCGTCCGGGAAACACATCGCTTCAAGAATTCGCCGGCGGGATTCGAGTGGTACGAGTTCTATGAGGGGAACATCGCTCTGCTGAAGCCCGAGGGATGGTACGTCACCCAGAAGATCACCTCCACTACCAAGGCGATTTCCATTTCGAAAGAGGAAGTCCAACCACACGCGGGGTTTTTCACGGGCCTGTCGATCAACGTGATTTCCACCCCCTCGGTCAAACCGGAGTTGAAGGCAAGTGAATTGGCCATGGCCCTCCTGCTTGGTCCCTTGAAAGACTTCAAATTCGAGTTTCTGAGCGGAAGCGACCTGAGGCCCCATCAAAGCACACCCGGTATGAAGGTCGCCGAAGTCCAAATTCGTTATGCCCCGAATGTGCACCAGTTGTTCCACGTGGTTGCCGATGACGAACGGGGTCTGGTCTACTACATTGATTTCGTGGCACCTGACGACGAGTGGGATCAGGCCTGGAAGCAGTCGGGTTTCGTCATCATGAATTCGATACGGATAGCTAGACCTTCAGATCCCGCTCGGACTTGATTCCGGCCTGCCGCACGCGCGCCGTGACCGAGCCAGCGCGGCGTGCGCGGATGGGGCGCGAATATCAAGCGGCGCGGAATCGCGCGGCGCGAAAAGAGAGCTGGCAAGGATGCCAGCTCGAGGCCTTCGCAGGATGCGCGTCCGCGCAGCGATTAAGTTCAACGACCACGATCACGCGGGCGGGAAGCTTGATCGACCATCCAATTCCGCGCGCAAGCCCGCCTCGCGTGCGCCGTTTTGTGTACGCCCGACAGCGCCCGGTAGCCAGCGATTCGACCACAGCTTCTGGACGGCACTTACCGCCCCGAAGCGGTGCGGAGAAAGGCCATCGCCAAGACCCTCTGGGCGCCGCTTCCTTCCCCCTCATCGAACTGCCTGGTGCGGACCCGCATGCCTGGTGGTGTGGGGGCCGGGCGGAGAAACCCGTCTGGCTACTCGATTCGCCGTCGTTTATCGCGTGCGACTTGAGCCAGCGTTGATGGTACGATTCGCACGAGGGGCATTACGCCCCTTCACGTTTCGCAAGTGGCCTTCCAGCAGGCAATATGGAAGCCAACTACCGCAATCGGGCCAGCGGCGAAAGCGGCATCACGGCTACTTGCCATCCGTCGTGTGGAAGTGGTTGTGATCGATATATACGATCTCGACACGGGGTAGCCATCCATCGGTTCCGATCACAATGCAGCGGTATATTTGGTGATGCAGCGACGCGTTGCCAATCAGTGCGACAACTCCGGGGCAATCCATGCGGCCTTCTACTTTGTGTTTCAAGATCTTCACAACGGTGAAGTCGGTATCAAATTCGAAGTCATCAGAAGCGCGAAGCTTATGCACGATCTCTTCGTCGCTCAGTGCAAGTTCTGACGACATTCCCAACGTCATCGGACCCAGGATCGGAACTGGCGATTGGCGTGCATCGTGGAGTTTCCGTGCCAACCACCCCGTGACAACTGTCGAGCAAATGAACAGGAAGAGAAGCGTACTCAGGCTCCACCGCGGCTTCAACCAACACCTGATCATCGTAGGCATCCGTGTTAATTGCCCGCCGAACAACCCGTGCCGCGAACGTCAACGATCACGCGGCGGCATCGCCTCGATCAAGGCGCGTAGGGCCTTGTTTACGGCTTCCGGTGTGGAGAACACAGCGGACACGTCGGCATCTAGAGCCACAACTAGCCGGGTTTGATCCACATGCGACGCGAACCGGTTCGGCTTTGCCTTGGAGTAGTCGAAACAGTACTCGTCGCGAAGTTGGTCGGACGTCGCGGCTGCAGGTTTACGGGCGGATGCCTTCTTCATAGTCTTTTCGCTCTCGTCGGGTAGCTTTCCTCGCGCTGATGATCCTCACAACCATCTTACCACGTTCAGTGAACGAGACCAACAATAGCTGCTCCAACACGGAATGACCGATGATGATTTCGCGAAGTTCGTCCTGGGAATGGTCGTCGTCGTCGAAAATGACGGCCAATGGATCGGCAAATACCGTGCTTGCTTCGTCGAAGGTGACCCCATGTTTGGTCACATTCGAGGCGGCTTTCTTCGAGTCCCATTCGAATCTCAGTTGCATGCCTTGCACTCCGATCGATCGCGCGCCTCACAGGTCACTTACCATCTCGCTGAACGATTCAGCTCACCGAGGGCGGCCCCACGGTGGCTCCCTAATTGCCAAGCCACGTGGGCGGGGCCGCCATTCGGTGGAGCGCCTGCGTACGCCCGGGATGGGCGTGATCGAGGTGGGGTGCAAGTCCCCTGTACGAGACTGGCAACTGTCGGAGATCAGTATGCCAAGTGATCCCCTTCGAGAAGCAAGTACAGGACGAGGGCAACTGCGGCCGGGTGACCGGCGGTGGGGAGGAAGCCCGCGGATGGATGGGTAAGCGCCGGGTCTGTCCACCCGCACCCGCATGCATCCACGTCCAAGCCGCGAGGCTACGAACAGAAACGTCGTACAAGGCCGGTTCGACCAGTCGAGTGAGCACAGCATCACGAAGCCGTCACCAGTCGGTCGGGGTGATTCCATCGGGTGCCAGATGCGTCAAAACAGGGTGCACAAGAGCCCCTCCCCAGCCCTACCCGGAAGGAGGTCGTGCAGCTTTTAAGTTTCTTCGTCTTCAGAGTTTAGAGCGTAGCCAGAGCGTCCTCGGCGTTCCCGTACGCCGAAGGCGTTCCACAGTCACAGCCCAGGGTCGCCCGCTTCGGGCGCACCCTGGGTGTGGCCGTGATTTTGATCTCTCTTGTACGCCG
>JAGFJJ010000037.1 GCA_024102815.1 Phycisphaerae bacterium | reverse complement strand
TGTTCGGCGGCATGTGGGGTGCTCCGGGGCCGCGGCGGAGCGCGGGGCGAGGGATTGTTGGTGCGGGCGTGGGGGATTTCGAGGGGGGCGGGGGGTGGTTGTTGGTGGGTGGCGGGGATGGTTGGGGATTGGCGGGTTTCGGGGTTCAGGCGTGTAGCGGACTACGATGGAACCGAGACGAGCTTTGAACGCCCGCGGCGGCGGGGTGGTGCGTTCCGGACGCCGGAGGCGGTAACCTGCAACGGGCGAGGTTCTTGTCGGCGTCCGGAAGGCACCCGAGCTTGCTGTTCGGTCCGCTGCAAAAGGACCCGCCAAGAAGGCCACGCGCCGCCGAGGTCCCACCGCATGACACGTCAATCGATTGACAACAAGATCAGCCTCAATGGGGAGGTACAGTAATGGCGCGACAGCGACGACAACCCGCACCAACAACCGTTGAGCGCAGAGTTTTCTTCTATCGCGTCAATCTCGGGCAGGACAATGCAGGCAGGCCCGTCCCGTTCGATGCCGCTGGCGCTCTGCAGCACGTTGACGGCTTGCCTTACAGTGCCACAGGCCGCTATGTCGCCGGTCCGGACAACACGTGGCTCTGCGCGTGGATCGACGACGGCCGCGCTGACGTGCGCTACGCGAGAACGCCCTTCGAGAAGGAGCCCGATTTCAACGCCACAAGCGTGAACTACGACCTCTCCGCGCTGCTGGCTCACGCGCAGGAGCCGGCATGACAAAACGCAACACGCACAACAACCTCACGGTCTCGCCAGGCTTTCCGACGCTCCTGAAGGAGATCAAGGCTCGCATTCAGCAGGCCCAGACGCGGGCCATCATGGCCGCGAACGCGGAACTCGTGCGGCTCTACTGGGACATCGGCCGCCTGATCGACGCACGGCAGGAACGCGAAGGCTGGGGGGCTGCCGTTATCCCCCGGCTCGCCAGCGCGCTCCACAATGAACTGCCCGAAGAGAAAGGCTTCTCCGAACGCAACATCAAGCGGATGCTCGCTTTTTATCGCGAGTATTCCGACGCCACGCTAATTGGGCCACAGCCTGTGGCCCAATTGCGAAAGGGCTCGAACGTGCCACCGTCGGTGGCACAATTGCCCGCTCCGGCGGATGAACCCGCGCACATTGCTCCCGACACGCTCCTTTGGTCCCTCCCGTGGGCACACCACGTCATTCTGCTGGAGAAGGTCAAACACCTGCCCACCCGGCAATGGTACATGCAGCAGGCCCTCGCCGAGGGCTGGAGCCGCAACACACTGGCCTCGATGATCCGCTCCGAAGTCCACGCCCGGCAGGGCAAGGCCGTCACGAATTTCGACCGGCTTCTGCCCGCTCCGCAATCCGACCTTGTCCGCGAGACGCTGAAAGACCCGTACGTCTTCGATTTCCTCACGCTGGATGAGCCGTTCCACGAGCGCGAACTGGAAGCGAACCTCCTCCGCGAGTTGGAGCGCTTCCTGCTTGAACTCGGCCAGGGTTTCGCGTTTGTCGGCCGGCAGCTTCACCTCGACGTGGGCGAAAGCGATTTCTACGTGGACCTGCTGTTTTACCACCTGAAGCTTCGCTGCTTCGTCGTGATTGACCTGAAGACCGGCGCGTTCAAGCCCGAGTACGCCGGCAAGATGAACTTCTACCTGAGCGTCGTGGATGACAAACTCCGCCACGCAAACGACAGTCCCTCCATCGGCCTGATCCTCTGCCAGGACCGTAATCACATTGTTGCGGAATACGCACTCCGCGGCGTGAACAAGCCGATCGGCGTTTCGGAATACGAACTGACCCGGGCGCTGCCCAAGAACCTTCAGTCCGCATTGCCGACCGTCGAGGAAATCGAGGCCGAACTCAGCGAGGCAGGCAAGATAGGGCGTGCAAGGGCATCGAAGGCAAGGGAGGCCAACGCGAGTCGGCCGCGTCGGCAACCGTCTCACGCTAAACGCGGGGGCCGTAGAAAATGAACCTGAGCATTTTCCAGAAACGGAGCGTGATGATTGGCTCGCGAGAATACGGCCGACGAAGCCGCCACGCGGCGAGAAATGACGGACGCTTACAAACGGCAGAAGGAAGCTGCGGATGGGTTTGACGACTGGGGCAAATTCACGGCTCACGTCGTGTGCGAGCAACGTCGTGAGATCGAGCGATTGCGCGGCATTCTCCAGCACAAGGGCCTTGATCCCGGCGATTGGGACGATCCCTGTTGCTGACCCGGCAATCGACGGCCTGGAGGAGTGAAGGGCATTGAGTATGACGACATATCGAAAGAAACTGATCGAAGTCGCCCTGCCATTGCCGGAGATTAACGACGCGTCGGCGTACGACAAGATGCCCGGCATCGGCCCACATCCGAAGGGCATTCATCATTGGTGGGCACGCCTGCCGCTGCCTACTGCCAGGGCAGTGCTTTTTGCTTCCGCCGTGGACGATCCGTCCGAACATCCGGACCGCTTTCCGACCGAGGAAGCGCAGAACGCGGAGCGCGAGCGTCTCTTCAACATCCTTCGCAGCATGATGGAAAAACGCCTGCATGATCACCCGGAAGTTTACGCGGCGGCCCACGCCGAGATGTTGAAGCACTGCGAGGGTAAGCTGCCCGCACTCTACGACCCGTTCGCCGGCGGCGGCTCGATCCCGCTTGAGGCCAACCGCCTGGGGTTTGAAGCGCACGCCGCCGACCTAAATCCCGTCGCCGTGCTGCTAAACAAGTGCAATCTGGAGCTTGCTCCCCGCTGGACGAATCATCCACCAGTCAACCCGGAGGACCGGAAGTCCATTGGCGGGACTGATGCCTGGCGCGGTACACACGGTCTTGCGGCCGATGTGCGGTACTACGGAGCGCTGGTTCGCGACCGGGCAAGGCAGAAGGTTGGCCATCTTTACCCGAAAGCGCACCTTCCAAAGGAGAATGGAGGCGGCGAAGCGAACGTCATCGCCTGGATTTGGGCGCGCACAGTGCGCAGCCCTGACCCGGCCGCGGGCGGAAAGCACGTTCCACTAATCAGCACTTTCTGGCTGTCGAGCAAGAACGGCAATCTCGCATGGCTTGAGCCCGTCGTAGACAAGCGCACTATGACGTATCGATTCGATGTTCGCACAGGAACGCCTGCCGATAAGCGTCGCGTTGCAGCGGGCACGAAACAAGGGAAGAACGGTTTCAGGTGTCTTCTCACCGATAGCCCCGTGGACTTTGGCTATGTCCGAGAGGGGTTCCGGCAAGGCCGTGGGGGAACTCAGCTCCTCGCTATCATCGCCGAACTTCCACGCAGCCGTGATTACTTGCCAGCGACACAGCGGCAGGTCGATGCCGCACAGTCTGCTCGACCGACTGGGCATCCGGAGACCGACCTACCAGAACAGGCGCTCGAGTTTCGCGTCCAGAATTACGGTATCAGGCAGCACTGGCAGATGTTTAGTCGATCACGAAGAGCGCCTGGACTGCGTCGGGGGGGGGGGGGGGGGGGGGGGGAAGTTTGGGCGCGGTGGAAAGGTGGGGTTCGCTGCGCCCCGCGCCAG
>JAGFJJ010000036.1 GCA_024102815.1 Phycisphaerae bacterium | reverse complement strand
CCTGGCCGAGCGGCTCTACCGCAAGCAGGGCATCGACACCCGCACGCTGCTCGGCCACAAGCGCCAGTCGATGACCGACACCTATAATGATGACCGGGGCCTCAGCGACGGCGAGTGGAAGACGCTGGAGGTGTGATCGGAAATCTTGGGGGGGTGGCGATGTACAAGGTCTATGTGTTGCAACAGCGGTGCGGGCGGCGCGGCAGCGAGGTGCTCACGGGCACCCGCACCGCCACCCCATCGGCCGCCGCCGCCCATGCCGCATTCTGGGCACTGCACGCCGAGGCCTACGACGCGACACATCTGCTGCTGATGACGAGGGACAACCGCCAGCTCGCGGCGTACCGCTACGGATCACAGCCCGGCGACCCCGACTACGTCGAACCAGGAGCAGCCCTCCCAGAATGAGAAAAGCCCGGCACATGCCGGGCTTCTCGTTTCGGGGTCAGATGCGGACGACGGTGGCCGCGCGCAGGAAGCGGCGCATTGGCATGTACTTGAGCCTGCTGCGCTCGACGGGCGAGCGCCCAAGGCGGCGGTCGTACTCGACGAGGCTGCAGTCACAGAGGGTGACGCTCTCGCCCGAACCCAGGCGATGTATCACATGCACCCACCACGTCTCGCCGTCGACCTGATACTCCCCGCCGCGCACCACGTGAATTCGATCGAGCATGATCGGCCTCCGGGGGCTCGCGCGCCTCAACCTGGCGATGGGCGCGCGAGGGGGATTAGATGTTATTTCGCCACCCACCCCGTGCTTCCAGTGCCCGACTCTTTGACATATAGCGTTGTGGCTGCGCCGCCGTCTGTCCGCGTGTACAACGAACCGACTGGAGCGGTTACGACGCTCTCCGGAGATCCGCTGCCGCTCGTCCACACAACCTCCCCCGCTCCAGGACGGAGATTTGTCACGTAAGCGTTTGACCAACGATACGCCCCGCTACCTAACGCTAGCGCGTTATCCGTCCACGGATAAAACGAGGACGATACTCTGACTCCCGACGTGCCAAAAACACCGATGGTAGCTGTCGGCGTCTCATGGGTGCCATTATCAAAGGAAATGGTACTGTTGTTGTATTTGAAAATTAACCGAGGATATGCGTCATCGGGCCGTTTCCCGCGAAGCTCTTGTGAACTCTCAAACACAGACCAGTCGTTGCCGTTTGCAAATGGGTCTTGCGAAGCGCCATAAAAAAGCCGAATCCCACTTAATGACGAGCTTTCATTCTGGTATCGCAACGGCTTTCCTGCCTTGCCCATCTGAACAACGCCTTCATGACCCCCAATAATGCTGTTTTGACCTCCAATAGTGCCGCTTTTCAACACAACTAAGTTATTTAAGTTATACCCGCCAAGCACGGTATTTCTCACACCATGACTACTTGAGGCCCCAAAAAACCGCAGCCTGGGCGTAGCTGCCTCCCATCGAGCCTGCTGAAATGTGTTGAATGTGCCGGCACATTCAACATGGAATTCTGCTACGTTGCCTTCAATGCTTGGCTTGACGAACAGGTTATTGTTAACAGGATTGTTTGCTTGCGCCAAATAAATGTGTCTAGTTCCTGCAACATCAATTCCTTCGTTTGAATAGTGGGAGCACCGCCCCCCAATAAAGACGTTTTCGTTAACCCATGCCGACGAGTTTCCAGGGGTCAAATCTAGATTGATTTGGTTGTTTTCGAGATGCCCGAGGTAATAGCTGTTATATGCGTTACTGGTTCCAAAAGACGTAACAAGCAGACCCTTGGAAAAGTTTACGACGTTGCCAACAAAGATCTGGCATGAGATTGCGTTCACAACGCGAACTCCGACCCCTTGAGTTGCCCAACCTGCACTCGTCTTGGTCTTGTTCAAAATTCTGCGAGGCAGTTGAATGACCGCATTAGTGAGGTTGGTTGTTGGATCGACGGAATTTCCAGTAGAAATTTCCACTGCGACATCTGGCGCTCCGTAAACCTCGAAAACAGCCTGGCTGAAATCCGCGTGGCCCTTTACGACCACCTTGGCCGAGGTGCGGAACACGCCGATGCCAATGACTTTGAAACCGTACGTGGCACCATAGTCGAGCGCGGTCTGAATCGCCACGGTGTCATCCGTCACGCCGTCGCCCGCCGCACCAAAATCTTTGACGCTCACGATCTCGCGCGCCTTGTCTTGCAGGGTGCGCACGACCGCACCGGGCCCATCTTGAGTGAAGCTGGTGTCGCCACCGCCGCCGCCGAGAGCGGCGATTGCGGCCTCCACGTCGGGAGCAAATTCAATCCCCCCACCCGGGCCCATCGTGTGGCGAACCACGTCATTCGGCTCCCATTCGCCCGCTCCGAGATACCGCCAAGACTTGATGGCCGAGTCTGGTGTATCGACGACATCGCCCACATTGTAGGCGGCG
>JAGFJJ010000035.1 GCA_024102815.1 Phycisphaerae bacterium | reverse complement strand
CTTTTTCCACTGGGACACGGCCCCCGGGGTCACGCCGAGGACCTCGGCCACCTCGACACCGGGCATTCCTTTGTCCAGCAGCGTCATGGCTCGCAGGCGACGCCGCTCCAACTCCTCCGCTGTGCCTAGGGGTCTCATGCATGACAATATCGGTTCAAGCAATACACTTTATTTACCCGATCAATGGTCAATAGGTTCGTTTCTGGTTGCGCTACAACTGACTGTAGGTACGCGGCGTCGAAGGTAGCGTGATCATGATCTGCAGCAGGGTCTAACGGGTCCAAACGCCGCATCACGGCAAGATGGATAAGAGTAAGAAGCCCTTCAAAGTTCAGGTGCTTCTATCAGCCGTGAGATATTGATGCTGCAAATCTGAAGGAGACACGCGCATGAGGTGCAAGAAGCCCATCCTCCGTTGTTCTGGCCGCTGCACAATTTCGTTCGCGTTGCTCCTGCTCGGGCTTAGCACCTCGGCAACGAGCGCGGGTGACGTGGGAGTTGGCTTGGCCTCCCCCCGGTTTCATACCAGTCTCTAAGTTACACCGACCGCAGGAGTGAGGTCGGTTAGAGCCAATCTGTTCAGCATGAAGGCTCACGGGTTTCGAGCGCACATCATTGATTTCACAAACGGTTTTGATCGGATTCCTTGCCGAGAAGCGCGTTTCGGACCGACGCCGCAGCCTACGCCCCTCATGATGCGAGTGCACAAACCACTGTTTCTCCTGAGATTCTGGTTGCAGCTCACTGGCTTGACGCTTACAGTCTGGACTCGGGTCGCTTCTATTGTCGTGCACTCTCGGACAGCTCGCAACATTCGTTTCCGGCTCTATTGCCATTGAGGTCCCCCGTCATTCACCTCTTTTGCTGTCGGATGTTTAGGAGTTTAAACATGTCTGGCGCGCGTTCTTCTGGTTCCCACCTTGCGATATTCTTGGCTCTCAGCTTGTCGTTTTGCGTTCCTGCGGCGAGCGTCGGGCTCGCGTTGGCAGCTGCGGGCGATCAATTGGATTCGCGTGATTCTGCCCGCAACGATGGCGCCAGGGCGCCGGAGGATCGTGGCGAGGCGGTCCAGCCGCTGAAAGGCACATCGTCCAAGAGCAATCAGGACGTACGTGTCGACGGTATCGGCCGAGAAACAGTGCACAAGGCTTCCACGGCTCGGAGTCGATCTCCGAAGTTTGGAGCAAGCGAGAGTGGCCTGATGATTGAAGGCCGCCGCGTGCGTGTGGCCGAGTCCGACTTCTCGGGTCAAATCATGAGCGAGTTGGCCTCCGGTGGCACGGTCCCGCCGGGCGACGCCTGTGAATGTGACAACGATTGCGCGAATTGGAATGGGCAGTGTAACGAGGCCGTTTGTCAAGAAGACGAACTCCAACCCGGTATCCATCGTTGTGCGGTCCGCCCCAGTCCTGCGTTGAGCGAGTGCGAAATCGACGGCCTGTACTGCACGCGAGATTACTGCGACGGCTTGGGTAACTGCTTTGTCGCTCCTTTGGTCATCGGCGGGACGACTCCACGCACGCCATGTCTTCATACTTGTTCCGGCGGTACGGCTTCCGGTGAGCGTTGTTTCTTCGATGGCGATTGTCCCGGGGGGGGTATTTGCCTGCCGAGAATCGACCAAGCGATGGGCGGGTCATTCACGACTTGCGATGAGGCAACGAACAAGTGCGGCGTGAGCAATAGCGGCGCGTTTCTTGGCCGTTGCTGCACGGGTGCAAACGCCGGAAGCCCCGGCGTCTGCTCGTACACAACCTTCGCCGGTTGTGCCGGCTTCTGGTCGCGGATCACCGATCCGTTCGATTTGAACGAATGCAATTGCCCCGAGTATTCGGCGGGCATGGCCCCGGCCGACGAGGGTTGCACGGTGACCGCCGGCGTCGAGGCGCCTGCAGGCTGCGCGCGTTTTGTCACGGGCACGAACAGGCGTTGCAGCATTAGCAGGTCGCTTTGTCGCAACGCTACACTCGACTGCCACAAAGTGTGCGACGCGGGTCCAGACGTCGGTCTGGGTTGCTCGGTGAACGCCGACTGTGATCAGATCGGCGGCACAGCCACGTGCGTTGCGCAGACCTGTGATGTTGATGCGAATCTCTGCGCCACGGGCAATTACAGCGTTGGCGACGACTACACGCTTGCCAGTGGCCTGTATATGCGTCTCAGCCAAATCCGCTTTCGAGGCGGTGTGGATACGGATGGTGATGTTTTGTCTTTTGAGGTCTTCGACACGACCGCTCTCGCATGCAGCAACGGAGCCGGCAATTGCGCTGGTCTATCCGTCGGCGATTCATGCGGAGTCGGCGCTGGTACCTGCGTTGGTCCGCTCCGCGTGGCATCCTTCGGCGGCTTTAGGTTCGCGGAGTCCGGCATGAAGAACTATACGCTGACGGTCGACTGCGGCACGTTGTGCGACACGAGCACAACTCCCGACGAGCAGCCGGATCCCGCAACGAATGTCATTCCGCCCGCTGGCCACCTGGTCATGCGGGCCTCTTCCACGGTAGATAGTCGGAACAATGTTCTAGAACTTAGCCGCGGCTATTGGGCGCAGGCCGGTGCGACGCAGGTTGGTTCCACCAATCCGGATGGGATGTGGCTCGATCACTTCCCCAATCAGCCGGTCATGGCAGGCACCGGCCGGCTCATGTTCGAGCTCATCGGTGAGACGGTTCCCGATCCGGCGGCCGCCTGCTGCGATCCGCCGATTGCCGGTACGCCGGGAACGCCGGGTACCTGCTCCGATCTCCAGGGGTGGGAGTGCACGAAGTGCATCGGCGGTCCGTTTGACGGACAGGTCTGCCGCAACACGAACGACTGCGGCGGTCTCGCCGTCAGCGTGTGCAGCGACATTGACTGGAAGGGCAAGAAGTTCGATTCGGCTCCGGCCGGCGAGCTCTGCTCCTCGGGCGTCTGCAACATCGGCGCCTGCTGCGATGACAACACGGGCGAGTGCACCGAGACGGCGGACGTGGACTGCACGGGCGCGGGCCAGACGTTCCTCGGCCTGGGCACGACCTGCGATCCCAACTGCTGCCAGCAGGCCCCCACAGGTGGCGACTGCTGCGGCACCCTGTACTGGTGCGAAGGTGATCCTTCGGCGAACGCCTCTTGCAACGCGGGCAACGTCGGCTCGGCTTGCGGATCGGGCGGTACCTGCCAGGAGTGCTCGGGGGCGACCGTGTTCCAATTCACAGTTCCGCCATTCAGCAGCGGTTTCTGCCAGCATAAACCGTCGATCGCGTGCGACGGATCGAGCTTGTTCTGTTCGACTTGCGTGGGTGATGCCACGGGTGATGTATTCTGCAACTCCGACCCGGTTGGAAACGATGGCATGCCCTGCGGTTCGGGGGGTATCTGTACAATCGCGGGCGACTGCGTCCCAGGTGCGGTTCGCGTCGTGCGGTCATTCAGCGGTATCACACCGGACGCTGCTCAGTCCGATCTATTCGGCAGCGGCGATGGCGACGGATGTGTGCCAAGTTCGAGCGACCCAGGATGGTACGAGGTCATCGAAATCGACAAATGCGCTGTGGTCACCGTTGACTTCTGCTGCACAACGCCGACGCTCTCGCCCGTCTGGGTTGTCGTCACCGAGTGCGAGGCGGCCAATCCGGATTGCGCGCACAATCCGAACATCTATTGGGAGGATGGTGGATTTGGTCCCAACGAATTCATCACGGGTGACCCCAATCGTGCGAACGTATTATGTGCCGATGGTAATGCGTCGGTGCAGTGGACGCTGCGTGCCGGCCGGTGGGCCTATGGTATCTTCGCTCAGGGCGCCTGCGAGAACAGCACGACCGAGTGTGCCAGCAACGATGACTGCCCAGTGGGCGTGCCTTGTGAGAGCAACGCCGGCCCGTATCAGGGCCACTGGACCGTGACCGGCTGCCGTCAGGCGGCCTGCTGCCACGCTGCCGGCGCTCCGGGCACGCCGGGTCCGGGTGCGACCTGCTCTGTCACAGACATCCTGGACTGCGAGGGCTTCCCGGTGATCCGACGGTTCGAGCCTAACCTGGGCGGCGACTGGCTGGGTGACCTGGCAGGTGGCATCGTCGACGACTGCTCGGATTTCCCGTGCAGTCTCGGTTCCTGCTGCGTTGGTCCAGATCAGTGCGACGACAACGGCGGGTTGGGGCAAACTCCAGGCTGCGGTGGCAACCCTCAGGGCATCTACCATGGTGGCATGAGCTGCGCGGATGACTTGTGTCGGACGTGCACGATCGATAGCTCGGCGAACTGCCAGTCCGACGAGCAAGTGCTCTCATGGGCGAGCGATGTAACATCCGGCTTCCGCATTGCGGACGACTTTATCCCGTTGTCCGGCACGATCGAGCGACTCTGCTGGGCATTCACTTGGTCGGAAATATGCGAGCCCCCGGAACGGCTGGCGCCGCCGGATGACGTGTGGTCGATCGTCATCTATGAATCCGACCCGGTCACGGGTCTTCCGTTGGAGGGAGCGCCGGTGTTCTCGGATGCCGCTGTCATACCTGACGGGTCCAGCAACAACAACGACGCGGCGTACATGATCTGGACCTATACGGCTCCGATTGGACCGGTCTCAGTCACGCCGGGAAATTGTTATTGGCTTCAGATTCAGGGCTACGGTGACGGTGGCGACGGGGTCCACCGGTGTTTCGCCTACTGGATGTCCACTTCGGTTCTCGACTCGACAGGCACGTTTTCCCTACCGTCCAACGCGGGAAACAACTTCTGTTTGAACAACAACGGCAGTAACGCGTTTGCGGTGACGGACATCGACCATTCGGACTTCACGTTCTGTGTTGACTCCGGAATCCAATCGCAATCGACGCCGGGCGTGGATGGAGGCTGCGGGGTGCCAAGTTTCGCCTGTTGTCGCCCAGGTCCAGCGGGTGTCGGCGTGGCACCGTCGTGTATTGACACAATCACCAATCCTGGTCTGACGGTGAACGACTGCCTCCGCGAGCACCGCGGCATTGTCTGCCCGGGCAAGACGTGCTCCACCGCTTCATGCGATGCGTCGAACCCGACGAACGACATTTGTTCGAATCCGCCTCTGGCGGCATTGATCCCGGCCGATCCGCCCAATGATGACTGCGCGAACGCGACGCCGATCGGACCCGGTGACTGCGTCATGACGTCCAATCTCGGTCGCTGCGCAGGGGACTCAGACATCTTTTGCACGTTATCGCCCGATGACTGTCCGCCAGATATCGGTCCGTGTGTAGCGTATTTCAACGTGGCCTACACTTGCGGATTGGTTGATCCCGGCGGCCTTGCTCCCTTGTACACGAAGGTGGACAATCGCCTTGCCAACCGTGACGGTCCTTTGTCGGAGGCTGGGCTCGGACCCGTAGAAGACTGCCCGACAACTTCGCCATCGTCCGTGCAAGCTGACGTCTGGTTCACACTTGTCGCGCCGTGCAGTGGAGAAGCCGAATTCCGTACGTGCTACTCAAGTCGCGTTTTCGATGGCCGAATCGTCATCCATGAGGGCGTGACAAATAATTGTGTGTCCTGTGGCTCGCTGAACTTCTCCTCACGAATAGCCTGCCAGGACGGAGGCTGCGCGGATTATTACGACGCCTTCCAGCAAAGTTGGTCTTACGGCGCCGACCGAGGCCACTTCCTTGTCAGCAATGGCAAGTGTTACACGATACGTTTCGGTGGTTATGCCTTCAGCAGCAGCACCGTAAGCGGCGATTCAATGCTCCCGGCCTACGGAATTGCAGACATGGAACTGAACGTGCACTGCATTCCTGTGGGAGCGAATGCGCCCCTGGGGATCACGACGTATCCGCACGGTGCCACAAAGCAGCGGTACATCAGCTTCGCGCCGGATGCGGGCCACACCAACCACGCCTACCGTGTGAAGGACGTCGGCTCGGGCGCGCAGTACTACATCAGCACCCCGCGTACGACGCCGGCATCGGTGGTGGGACAGGGCCTGACTTTCGTGGTGTCCGACGCAGCACCGATCATCCATGACTGGACTGGTTTGTCGGCGATCCATGTTGGCGGCTGTATGATCGCTCCTGGCGATGGAAATGTGGTTTTCGGTCGGGAATACGAAGTGCGTGCGACGACAAACGGCGTGGATTTCTCACCGCCACTCACACTTTACACCGCAGCGAGACCGGCGAACGGGCGCTTCTGGGCAGACATTGCGGGCACTTACTCCGTGGCAGGTGACGGAACGACATCACCACCAACTCCGCCGTTTAGCTGGACGCCCCCAAATCGGGCGGTCTCCGGTTTCGATATTAACGCTGCGTTTACCGCGCCGCACGTTACTTGGAGGGATGTAAACCCCGAGCTGACGGATCGGGTGAGCATCGGGCCGGACATCCTCCGTGTAGTCAACGCGTTCAGCGTTGGATCGGGCAAGGAGTACTATCCGTACGCGTATCCGGAACCAACGCCGTTCCCCACGGGTATTCACGGGCCGACGCCTCCGTCGCCGGCGCTGTGCCCGCCGCCGCCGTTGATGACTGAACTGATGCCGTAACGAATCGCCATTCGTCTGTCAGATTGGCTCGGTGTTCAAGAAGAACGTACGTTCAAGCTTCGATTCGTCACCGGGATCGTGCGTAAGCCAAGAGGAGCCGAGAATGAACGGTCGAGGACAGTTCTCGGTAGTGTTCCAACCTTGTACCGTCCAGCGCAACATTATTTGCCTACCTCAGTAATGGGGCGTCTCCAGTTGGCTCACTTCGACGGCGTGGCGGCTGGGGAGATCGTTCCTCTGGTGGCGACGACCGGCTCCAGCGGGACTTGGTGGGCTGTCGCGTCATCCTGCGAAGTCGAGTAATCGCGATTCGCAGTTTGTCAGGACGATCACCACAACGACACGATACTCGGTTCCCGGCGCTGTTTTCCAAGGAGCGCCCGGCCCAGCCCCATGACGGCCGCCACGATTCCGTCGATACGTTCCGTACTCTTCTTCTTGGATGGCTTGATGTTCCCGGCGGCGTCGAGCTCGACCGCCACGTTGGCGGCCATCCAACGGAGAACCGGGTTGCCCCCGTGGCGAAGCCGCCCTGACACGACGAGCTTCTCCAGCTCCT
>JAGFJJ010000034.1 GCA_024102815.1 Phycisphaerae bacterium | reverse complement strand
TTCATGCATGCCGATTATGACTGCTCCGGCACGTTCGATTGCTACCTCGGCCCGGACGAGGACGACATCGATGGTGACGGCGATAGGACAGAGCTAATTGCGACGACCGAAGCTCTATATGATCACGCCGGCCCAGGCGGAATGATGGGCCACGGCCATGGCGGTATGGGCCGTTAACTCGGGAAAGTCGACATCAATTCAGACGGTTTAATTCCGTTACGAAGTCCTCGGTTGCGACGACGCCGGAGCGTCGAAGGACGATGTTCGTTTGATTCTCTTCTCGTTGCTCATCGACGTTGGCCCATGACAATTCCTCCTTTCCCCACCGCCGAAGTGTAACCCGACGGGTGGATTAGATTGAAAGGGAAGGGTTCACGGGAGGCGTCGATTCGACATGGCCCCGATGGGGGCACCCAGGCCGCATTCAGTGGCACTTTTTCTCAATAATTCGTTGACGATCCGTCGATTCTGGCCTATCCCTGTGCCTCATAGTCGGGCCGTCGATTGTCGAACTCTTGGAATCATATCTGGTTGCGCTACAACTGACTGTAGGTACGCGGCGTCGAAGGTGCCGTGTTCATGATCTTCAGCAGGGTCTAACGGGTCCAAACGCCGCATCACGGCAAGATGGATAAGAGTAAGAAGCTCTTCTGAGTTCAAGTGCTTCTATCAGCCGTGAGATATTGATGCTGCAAATCTGAAGGAGACACGCGCATGAGGTGCAAGAAGCCCATCCTCCGTTGTTCCGGCCGCTGCACAGTTTCGTTCGCGTTGCTCCTGCTCGGGCTTAGCTCCTCGGCAACGAGAGCGGGTGACGTGGGAGTTGGCACTCTTTACGACTATTCGATCGCCGGCGTTCCCGACTTCGATCAGAAGCGAGATTTTCTTGACTTTCCCTATCGCGTCGGACTCCCTGCCAACGACGAAGGGACGTGCGCTGGGGATCCCATGATCGACTGTATCGAGGATTTCGACTGTGGGATTAACCTCCCGTGCAATTTCGTCGGGGGCTCAATGTTCTGTGCACCGACGGCCGCGATCAATTGGATGGCGTACATCGCGGATCACGGGTATCCCCTGCTGGCGCCCGGCCCATCACCGAACTGGCAAAGCATGGATGAATATAACCGGGTCGGCGAAGCGATTGCCCTGATGGGTGTAAAGATGAGCACCGATCCAAACACCGGGACCAAAGGTAAAGACATCTTCGACGGTCTGGTCGATTGGCTCAGCTCGCACCCTGGGAAGTTCTCGGTTGTGCGATTCGCACGCAGCGGATCCTACTGCCCGCGCCTGGCGGATCTTGCTCAGGCCGGGCTTGCCGGACAGGTCGTGATACTGGGCGTGGGATATTACGATGAGGGGTCGAATGGCAACGATTGGGAACGGACCGGTGGGCATTTGATGTCGCTTGTGCAGGCCAAGGCATCCGGGAATCCAATCGTGTACACGATGTATTACAATAACCCAAGCCGCAACGACTCAACGATCCATCAATCCACTTTCATCTCGGGAGACACCGAGCTCGAACCGACAATCGCGACGTTTGACGGTTTCGTCCGCACGGAGGATCGGCTCAAGGACTGGACCGGCAAGGCCACGTTCCTGGACGGCTATTCCGCGATCGTGCCCGTTTTTGGTTTATCAAACGGTCCCGGAAACAAGCTCACGACATTGAACCCTGTTCCGGTCACACCGTTCAGCAGGGCCTCGTTCGAAGAAATCGATAGCCCGTCAGGCGAGCCCATTCTGACGGGCGCTCTCCTTTCGTCGTATTCGGAAGCACTGATCGTCACCGACGGTGGGGCGGTCGGACCCAATCGACTGTGGCATGTTGATCTACGCACCGGAGCTTCCGAAGAAGTCTTGCTGACGGACGAGCCCAAGCTCGTTGCGACCTCACCTGCGACGCCACGCCAGAGTTATGTCCACTGCGGACAACAAATCTGGTGCCTTTCCCATCCGCACTTCGACGTTGCCGCGCAAGTGACCCTTCCCGCCGGAGTGGTCGTAAACGGCTTGGCCTACGACGACTTTTCTGATGAAGTGGTCGTCCTGTCGACGTCGAGCGGCCAATTGTTGCGTTATCCTGCAATGCTGGACCCGGGACCTACGGTAATGGCACTGCCCTCGGCGATCGCGCCCACTGGAGCCGTTGGGCTCGTGGTCGAGCATTGGGACGCTGGAATATGGGTGCTGGACCAGGCGGGAGCGACGATTTACCGCCTGGTCAACGATGGGGCCGGCGGGCTCCTGGTTGCCGATGTGATAGCAACGCCGCTGGTCAATAACCCGGAGGCAATCGCCGTGGACGACGCTGGACGTCTCATTGTGAGCGACAGCAACGCTGTAGTCGAATTGGAGCGTAGTGCCGCAGGTGGTTGGCAAATATCTCAGAATCCCGTGTTCTCCGGCCTGACTGCAGGATCGTTTCTCGATGTTGTTCGTTCGCGTACGAACTTTGATCCGGCAACGATGACGGGTCCGGCATGGCGGCATGTGCTTCCTTCAGAAGATTTCGGGGAGCCAGCGGAAAACCCACCGCTGGCGCTAACGACCTATCCCCACGGCGCGGCCAAACAGCGTTACATCACCTTCGCGCCGGATTCGTCACACACGGCCGCGGCATTCGAAGTGACGGACGTCGGCTCCGGCTCGGCGTACTACATCAGCACGCCGCGCACGACGCCGGCGTCGGTGGTGGGACAGGGGCTGACCTTCGTGGTGTCCGATGCGTCGCCGGTCCTTTTCGATTGGACGTCGCTGCCGGTGATTCATGTGGGTGGTTGTATGATCGCGCCGGGGGATGTGGATGCACCGACCGGCCGGGCTTATGAAGTGCGAGCGACAACGGACGGGGTTGCCTTCTCCGCACCGCTGACCGCATACACGGCCGCGCGACCCACCGCCGCGAACGCCCGATTCTGGGCGGACGTGGTCGGCTCGTTCTCGGCCGGTGGCGATGGCTCGACCACGCCGCCCACGCCGGCGGACTCGTGGACGCCGCCGAATCGAAACGTGAGCGGTTTCGACATCTCGGCCACATTGCAGGCGGTATCCGCGGCACCGACTGCGCCGCACTTCACCTGGTGCGACGTCAACCCCGAGCCGACGGACCGCGTGGTCATCGGTCCGGATGTTCTACGTGTGGTGAACGCGTTCAGCGTGGGATCGGGTAAGGAGTTCTATCCGTACGCGTATCCGCAGACGCCGACAACGATTCACGCGCCGACGCCACCTTCGCCGGCCCTGTGTCCGACGCCACCGCTGATGGCGGAGTTGAGTCCGTGACTTTCCAGTGTTGGACAGCATGGGGACCTGCTTCGCACACCGGGCACGTGCGCGACCACTGATCGGCACTCCATTCGAACGTCACTTCAGGGAGCGAGCCCATAATCTCCGGTTTGCGCTGCGGACGGAGTGTCATAGCTCCGTTCATGGCAGAGCCTGAGCACTCTCGCGGAGAAGAACCGTCGAGGGCTGGGCCACCATTCTGCTGATCAGATCGTTTTGTAACTTGCCTGCTGAGCAAGAATCGGTCGCCGTAACAACTCCTTATCGGAGTGCCCCCAAAGAGGGCGCGCGTCGCGAGCGCCTCCGACGCGGACTTTGCGGACCGTTCGCGTATCACCAAGCCCGACCAGTGTATCAGTTTATTTCTTGAATTAGCCACTTGAATTCCGCCTCTCCCGGTGCTTAACTATTGAAACCGCTTAATTCCGAGGGCTTGCCCGGTCTTCGGCCTCTCGCTTGGTAGGCCAGAAGTATCGCAGCTGTGCCCGCAACTCCAATCACCGCGGTGTTCTTGTTCACCGCAACAGGGGGGAGATACATGGGATGAAACTGATTCGCCAGGTTATCCTCATGTCTACGGTCATCATGTCGGTTTGGCTTGCCGTTTCAACGCCGACTTTGGCGGGCGGCGACTTCGACGAGGACGGCTACGTCAGCCTGAACGACTACTTTGTCTTCAACTTCTGCTTCACTACTTCTGGTCCCGGGAGCGAGCCGGCCTTCCAGGCCTGCACCGACACATTTGATGAAGACGCCGACCAAGATGTCGACTTGGCTGACTTCGCGGCTTTCGCCCGGCAGCGAGGGCACCTGCCTATTCCGCTGCGCGACACCTTTGGGGACGTGATCCGGTCCGGGTCCACCGAGCCCTACAGCGGTCGGCAGACCTGTACCGGGGCGTGCCATGCGCACGACATCGACCACATCAGCAATGGTTTCAAGTTTCAGCACGGCCGGACGGACGTCGACGGCAACATCATCATGCAGGAAGACTTCTTCGAAGATGGGCGCTACTGGCATCGTTCTCCAAGTCGATACGGCCTCTGGGGTCAGCCTGCCGGATGGCGCATTTTTTCGGCGAAAGACAATGCCAACGAGTCGGCCTTGGATAACACGACGTTCGAGTGGGTCAGCGCATGTGGGGCATGTCATTCGGGCGGAGGACCTGGAGAGTTCGATCGAGATGGTGTGCGCCTATTTGAACCGGCGACGGGGCAGTTCGGCTATGAGCTGCTCGGCAAGTCAGCCATCGATGTCGCCTTTGACGGGGACTACGCGTATATGAGTCCGATGGGCCAGCTGAATCCAGCTCCCTGGGATGCCACCGGCGTTTCCGAGCCGGACTGTCTTAACTGCCACACGCCGGATCCCGGCTGGAACAATGGTCAGAACGTCAACCGTTACATCTGGCGAATGTCCGTACTCGCTGCCCGGGACAGGCTTGTGGACGATCAGGGTTCGCCGGTGCAGGCGTACGCGGCCGTCGGTGCAGCGGGCCAGGGCTGGTTCTCGAATATCGACATCGCGTTTCCTCAGCTCCTGGCCACACGTCTTCAACTGGATTACTCCGTGGGCGTCGCGGCTGGGACGCTGGAATTGGCAGCGGATGACGCCGTAGCCCTCAGCCCCAAAGCGCTGACCGTACCCCCGCGTGACAATGCCTGCTGGATGTGCCATGCGCCGAGTTGGACCGTGCTGCGAGGTGCGCTCTGGTTTGATGAGCGCGACATACATTACCGCAAGCTGACGCGTCGCAACGATGACGATGCATCTAACGATATTCCGGCGGCCAATGCAAAGGCGTGCGCCTTCTGCCATCCCGGAAATCTCGAACACAATCTGGCGAAGGGGAGCAGCTTCAGCTCGGCTTGGCGCGACGAACTCGACTGGGTGGGCTTCCGATCCTGCCGAGAATGCCATCTGACTGAGATTTCTCCCGGCGTGCCCAATGTCAATCGGCACCCCGATGCTCCGGATGTCCCCGGGGATGTTATCGTCCACCAGGCGGGCGGAATGATGGAGGCCCTCTCGTGCCAAGCGTGTCACGTGCCTTACGCGCTGCTCGACGCTCAACAACGGCTGACTTTCTTTGATATTACCGTTGGCGGAGTTCCGGGCTACTATTGGGCCGCCGAGTACTACTCGGCGGACCCGCTCGATCCGGCGAGTCCGGACAAGAGTCGGTGGTATCCAGCGTTCTTTCCGAAGCGGGATTCGGATGGCGAAGTGCGCCTGTTCCCTGCGGCCTTGTTCCTGAGCCTCTATTGGGGCGACTGGGATCAAAACGGAACGCCGGACTTGTACGAGGACGATGTCATCGCACCGATCCCGATTTGGAAGATCAATCAGGTCACCGGCTGGGGACCGCTTCCAGGCACGACAGATGATAATGGCGACGGCAAAATCGAAGTGAATCGCCCGGAGGAGATCCTCGCCTATATCCAGGCACTCAAGGGAAACGATCAGTACGGGCGGCGAGTAGCATCGAATCCGGTGCTCGTAAAGGGCTGGCGTGTTTGGTACGAGGATTCGAATGCCCCCGAGGGAGTGAATTGGCTTGATTCTGATGAGTGCGGCATCAACACCAACTGGAAAGGCGGCGTGTGGGGCTTCGATCACAATGTTCTGGCACAGGAAAAAGCATGGGGAGCGTTCGTGGTTTCCCCGGCTGAGGGATGCAATCATTGCCATCGACCAGGCTCATTCGATTCACCGGTCTTCGATCGCCTGATTCTTGTCGATCCATTCGACGAGAATGGGGTGCCGGTATATCGGAAGGTCCGGGAGATGACGGGGTTGAATCCCCCTTAGTCAGAAGCCGGAGCCGTTCGCGGCACCGGAGGATTGTTCGTAGGCTGTTGCAAATGATGGGCGAATCACTGACGCGTACGACACTGGAAGCACAGCGTTCGCCCGGGCGAACACAACGTAAAAAATGCCTCGCTTGGGTCGAGCTGCCGATTTGCGGAGGGTAACATTCCCTCCAGTTGGCGGTCGAAAGCGAATTCCGCCGACCCAGGGGTAAAGAACAGACGCCGGCGCGGAGATGTGCCGGCGTTTTCGTCTCTATCGGCTTCACGCACAAGAGCTTACGGATCGTCTTGTAACGCGCGTTGCGGCAAGAAACGCTGTCGCCCGACCTCAGCCAAGGCAGTCGAACCGTGCACGTTGCCCGCGTTTCGCCTTGAGTCTCGGATTCTCTTGCGACGACCGACCCGGGGGCTACGGTGACGCGTAGAGTTCGCCAATTCGATGCTACTCCAACAATTCCACACGACGATGACGCGTGAGACCCCGCAAGATCGACCGAATGCTTCTCCCCGTTGTCCCATTGAATAGAGTAATGCCAGTCGGCACGTCGGAATCGAAGCCGACGTTTCTTGCGCTGACACCGTACCTGCGATAGAATGTAAAAATCGTACTTCGCATCCTCCCTCCGGTCCAAGAAGTGACCGCGCGGAACAAGAATCTACGCGGTTCGAATACACGCCGGAGCGGGTCGGGCCGATTCCTGTTCAGGGCAAGAGGACGCGGGGTTGCGAGGTGCGATGATTGCCACGCAATCGCTGCTGTCGAGACCGCTTGCGGGCAGCGTAACGATTTGATCGCCCGCGTTCGCACCATGGGCTATAATGATCGACCTAAACGGAATGCAACGTGCCCCAGCGCTCTCCAGGGCACGATGGCGCGGGCATGTTATCTCAATGAACGAATCGTCTCCATTCGGACCGGTCGCGTGGAGGCGATCTTCCAGCACAAGAGAGGGTGTAATGCATGAGACTCTCCGGAGCATAGTGTCCTGGTTGACGTGGGTTTCGATACTCTTGGTTGGGGCGTTTGGAGCCGCCGACACGCTCGCCCAGACCGACAGCTCTAAAGACAAAGTGCCGCAACTGCGCATTGCTACGCGGCAGGTACCACCATTTGCCATGCGAGGGGCTGACGGCCAATGGCGCGGTATCGCGATTGATCTTTGGAAGCAGGCCGCCGATGATTTGGGCTTCACATCAAATTTCGATGAAGCCGACATCGACGAAATGATCGCGGGCCTGCAGGACGGGCGGTATGATGCCGCCGTCGCTGCGTTAACCATGACCGCTGATCGCGAAGCGCAGATCGATTTCCTCCATCCGTACTACAACGCCGGGCTTGGGATCGCAGTGCGACCCGTCGGCGACGTCGCTTGGCTGAAGCTCTTGCGCGGCCTGATGAGCGTTCAATTCTTTACCGCAATTGGCTCGCTCGCCCTCTTGCTTCTGCTTGTCGGTCTGGTCGTGTGGTATGTCGAGCGCCGCCGGAACCCAGCGCAATTCGGGGGCAACACGCTCCAGGGTATCGGCTCAGGATTCTGGTGGTCCGCCGTCACGATGACAACCGTCGGCTATGGCGACAAGGCGCCGACAACTCTGGCTGGACGACTCGTGGGGTTGGTCTGGATGTTCGCCAGCATCATTATCATTTCTGGCATGACCGCGGCGATCGCTTCGGCGTTGACCGTATCGCAACTCTCTCGGGGGATTGCCGGACCGGAGGATTTACCAGGGACACGGGTGGGGACCGTTGCAGGCACGACCTCCGAGGCATATTTGCAGGACCGACTGATCAATGTGCGCCTTGCGGCCGATTCGCCCGCGGATGCACTCAAGGCTCTCGCCGAAGGCCAAGTGGATGCCGTCGTCTACGATGCACCCATTCTGCGCTACTTGGTTAACCGAGAATTGGAAGCCGAGTTAGAAGTGCTGCCGCGCGAATTCGAGCCGCAGAATTACGCTCTAGCGGTGCCACCGAATTCAGAGTTGCGTGAGCCACTCAACCAGTTGATTCTCCAGCGGACCCGCGAGCGAGCGTGGCAGGAGTCTGTCAAGAGACATCTCGGTGACGGTCGATGATCTAGCATCACTCTGGGCATGACTCACTCATCCTTCCACCACCACCGAAGTGTAAACCGGCGGGTGGAATAGATTGAGGGGGAAGGACTAGCCCGGATATTTCATGAGTTGACGTTGATTCGCGCATAAGGAAGGCCTTCGAACCTGGTATGATAGGGTTTGCTCCAACGCAATCATGCCGAGGCACGGAGGCCGTTCGTGACAGAGTGTAACC
>JAGFJJ010000033.1 GCA_024102815.1 Phycisphaerae bacterium | reverse complement strand
TTCATGCATGCCGATTATGACTGCTCCGGCACGTTCGATTGCTACCTCGGCCCGGACGAGGACGACATCGATGGTGACGGCGATAGGACAGAGCTAATTGCGACGACCGAAGCTCTATATGATCACGTCGGCCCAGGCGGAATGATGGGCCACGGCCATGGCGGTATGGGCCGTTAGACTGGTCGGCGTCAATGGCCGAGGGCTCCGGTCCTGATCTCAGCGCTCACCTGCCGACGGCCGCTGCATCCCGCGCCCCACGACATTCAGCCCTCCAACATGAGCGTCGAGCCCGCTCCGACCCCCAATTGGCCAGCTCCGACCGTACACCGGATTGAGTGACCAACTAACGACCAACTGCCTGAGCCTCGAACACGGTCGATTCGCCTAAGCGTTTTGATAACAGAGGTTTACAGCTGAGATGGAGCCATGCTTCGAAACGACTGTCAGCTCGCGGGGCTGGACTCAGAAATCGTCGTTCTTGAGCCAGAAACGCGGTTCCCGGGCAAGCCCTCCTGCGGTAACAGCTTCGGGCGAATTTCCGTAAGTTATTGTTAGGTAAGAAGATAACGGGCGATCGGATTCGAACCGACGACGTCCAGTCTGAGAATTCGCCGTTCGGAGCGCAACCGCTTATGGTCAAGACACTTATAACGCTTTGGTCGGCCAAGAACGAGGCCTACGGGTGAATCGCAAGTCACTGAAAACTCGATAACAAGTCACCACCAGGTGACGGCTAACCAATTCAGTGACCAATCCCCTCCGCCAAGGCAAAACGCAATAACCCTCAGTCCAGGGCGTCCGGAGGATGAGAGAGTCAAGCGGCGCTATGATGATTTGCAACATTAGCTGTGAAATGCACCTACGCTCCGTCGCAGTGAGGGACTGCCCCCCTGACAGTTGTCGATGTGCGGCGACGATCAGATCACTCTCTTGATCACTGCTTGGCCTGCGCTTCATGCCGGATCCAAATACGTCATCATCGCTGCAACGGGCGGCAAAAGGAGATCAAGGTGATAGCCCATCCCAATGAGTGGGTGGTCGTTGGGCAGCCAATGTATCTGCTGGGAGAACGAGAGTGACCCAAGCCGGTGAAACTCCGATCGCCGGCGTCCCAAGGGCAGAGGTGGATTCGGATTGACGGCCGTCGAGACCGAAACGAGTGGTCTTGAACTCCAGAGCGCAGTCAACACGGAGGCCCTTGCTGCCGCTCTCGTTGATTACGGGCGATTGCGGTAGGATGTTCAGAAAGAGGACACTCAGGAGCTGCGTAGCATGCTACACTCGTCGAGTCCGTCCACGGAACCGCTCGACTTCATTACAGTATCGCGGCGAGTTCTACACCTAGCCACACGCGGGCCAGGCAGAATTGAGTTTCTGCGCGAATCCTCTCGAGTACTGCTTGAATTCTCGGGATGCGAGACGCTTCTATTGATATGCCGCTTTGAGCATGCGATCGGCGACTACGAGTGGTGGTATACACGCGTTCCAGACGAGGCATTTCGATTCGACTTGCGGCAGGAAGGCCCCGCTGACGGAGCGCTCCGTCCCGCCGATCCGCCCATCGGGCCTGGAGGCGGCAATCGGCCCCCTGCGTGGCTGGACAATCTGCTGATCAGCGTTCTGAATCGAAATGTCGGACCGAAGTCGAGCTGCATGACTGACAACGGGAGCTTTTGGAGCGGAGACGTTGCGACCGACCTCGCCCTGATCGAAAGGGACACAGTGCTGCCCGGCTTGATACCCGGCCCGACGCGGTCGCTCGCGGTTCTGCCGTTCGATATTGCGTACTCCGTTCCGGGTGTCCTGGCGCTGATGAGCACAAGAAAGCATGTTTTTTCCGCGCACAATGTGGGATTTTATGAGGCGCTCGCGCAGACACTTGGCTTGGCGATGGACGACCGCAGGGCTCAACACGCCTTGCGCGAACGCGTTAAAGAGCTCACCTGCCTGTATGCCGTGGCGAAGGTACTCGAATCAACCGATGGCGCAATTGTCGAGAGACTTCCGGAAATCGCCCGACTGCTGCCGCCGGCGTGGCAATTCCCAGATATTCTCGTGGCACGCATCCGGGTCGATGACGCGGCTTTTGCCACAGGCGACGATGCGCGTTCCGTTCATCGACAGGAAGCAACGGTATTGGTCGATGGGGTGGCCCGAGGGACTGTTGAAGTCGGATATCTTGAGGATCGGCCGGAGTTCGTTGAAGGCGCCTTCTTGCGGGAGGAGGCACACCTGATTGGCGCAGTTGCACGCGAGTTGGCGTTGTTCGTCCAGCGCCGCGATGCCCGGCTCGAAAGAGCCCATATGGCGACGATCATGCGTCAGACCGATCGGCTCGCCACGATCGGGCGCCTTGCCGCCGGCGTGGCCCATGAGATCAATGAACCGCTCGGCGGAATCCTCGGCTTCGCCCAACTCGCCCGGAAAACGGCGAATTTGCCAGCACAGGTAGTGCAAGACCTGGAGCGAATCATACAGGCGGCATTATACGCGCGGGACATCGTTCGAAAGTTGATGTTGTTCGCGAGGCAGTCGCCGCCGTCACGCGACTGGGTCCAGCTAAGCAGTCTGGTTGATGAGAGTCTCAGCCTTCTGGCTCCGCGTGTTCAGGAATTCGGAGTCGAAGTTCGACGAGAGCTTGACCCCGTTTGCCCGAAGGTATACGCGGATCCCGTGCAGCTTAGTCAGGTCATTGTCAATCTCTGCGTTAACGCAATCCAGGCAATGCCGGGAGGAGGGATTCTCACCGTACGCACACGGAAGGAGGACGGTGAGGTTACGATTGTTGTTGAAGATACGGGGGCCGGCATCGCTTCCGATATTGCAGATCGGATTTTTGAGCCGTTCTTTACGACGAAGAGCCCCGAGCAGGGAACGGGCCTGGGGCTCTCTGTGGTTCATGGCATTGTCATCTCGCATGGCGGGAAAATACACTTCCAAAGCCAGCCCGGCGCCGGTTCTCGATTTGAGGTGAAGCTGCCGGCATCCTCCCCTTTACCTGCAATGGAGGACCAGCGCTCCAATGGGTAATTCAACGACCCGTATACTTGCCGTCGATGACTCCGAAACTACGCTTGAGGTGATCCAGCGGAATCTGACGGAGGCCGGATTTGCCGTGCTCCAAGCCCGAAGCGTCGACGAGGCCATTCCCATGCTCGAGCAAGTTCCGGTCGAACTGGTCATCACTGATCTGAAGATGCCCCAGGTCAGTGGAATGGAGCTGGTCCGTCATGTTCGCGACCATTTCCCGAATATGGCCGTTATCATGATCACGGGCTACGGAAGCATCGAGTCAGCCGTCGCAGCGGTCAAGGAGGGCGCCGAGGAGTATCTGACGAAACCATTCACGGACGAAGAACTGCTCAAGGCGGTAAAGAATACGCTGGCCGTTGTTCGTCAACGGCGCGCGGCCGAGACCGGGATGCAGGAAGCGTCGGGGGCGCCGTTCGGTCTGATCGGCGACTCCCCGTCAATGCAGCAGGTCTTCCGTGGCATCGCCAAGGCGGCTTCCGCTTCGGCTACGGTGTTGATTACGGGGGAGAGCGGTACCGGGAAAGAGCTGGTCGCGAGAGCCATTCACTACAGCAGCGATCGTGCGCGTGCCGCGTTCGTCCCCGTCAATTGCGGAGGGATTCCTGAAGGGCTGGTCGAGAGTGAGCTGTTCGGACACGTCAAGGGGGCGTTCACCGGCGCCGTCACGACCCGTGCAGGGTTCTTCATTGCCGCAGATGAAGGCTCCATCTTTCTGGATGAGGTCGGAGAGTTGACGCCTTCAATGCAGGCGAAGCTGCTTCGCGTTCTCGAAGACTGTCAGGTTCAAATGGTTGGTGCAGCCAAGCCGCGCGCCGTGGACGTGCGCGTCCTCGCGGCGACGAACAAGGATCTGGCTGCCCTCGTTCGCCGCAAACTTTTTCGCGACGACCTCTATTTTCGCCTGAATGTCCTCACGCTCGAGCTACCGCCGCTGCGCGATCGTGGTGACGACATCATCAAGCTTGTCGGCCACTTCCTCTCCAAATTCGCGCGGGACGCCGACAAGCCCGTTCCGCGCCTCTCGGAACGCGCATGGCGCTGCCTCCGCGAGTACCACTGGCCGGGCAACATACGGGAGCTGGAAAACGTCGTTCAACGCCTTGTCGTGATGACCGAGGGTGAGGAAATCGATGCTGGCGACCTGCCGACGCTCATGCGCTTCGCCGTTCCCCACGGCACATCGCTCCAGCGGACTTTGGCGGAAGTCCAAGAAGGCCACATCAAGGCAGTCCTCGCAAGCGTGCACGGGAACAAGACCCAAGCCGCGCAAATTCTGGGGATCGATCGAAAGACGCTTCGTGAGACCTTGAAACGCCTTGCCATTACGCCCGACTCCGATGCATCTCCGTCATCGGATTAGGCGTAGTTAGTCCGGGGCGTTTCTCCCCACCGGTTCGTTTCTCCCCGCGCGCGAATCTCCTGTTGACTCATCTGAAGAATCCCACGCGAGCTGATCATCGAATTGTAAATGCATAAATGGCAATTGGTTACGTTCACACCGTCCCATAACCTGAAGACTCCCAGTCTACGCCGAACTCCTGGAATCGCGCGTGCTCTCTGGTCATCAGGCGGGCGAGACACTTCGAATCGCCGCTAACCAAGACCAGCGAGAGGAGGCTTCTCATGATTACTGCGACGACCTCAGAAGACCTGGCGGTGAAGACCCCGCGAAGCGCCAGCGGAGGCGACCAGCGCCATCGACCAATGAGCGACAGCTCGCGAAGGGCCAACCGCGAATGGTATCCCGGGCTGTGTTCCAGTTGCGTCAATGACTCGGTCTGCACATTCCCTCGGTCTGCTGACCACCCCGTTCGAACGTGTGACGAGTTTGAAGGTATCCAGCTGCCCGAGCGCCCGGCAACTGTGAACCAGATCGTCACTGAGCGGTTCGCGGTCGCGAATCGAGAATGGCTGCCCGGGCTGTGCAAGACCTGTGAGAAGCGCGGCAGCTGCACCTTTCCCAAACCGGAAGGCGGCGTCTTCAATTGTGAGGAGTTTGAGTAGATTTACCCGCGGTCGACGTCGCGACCAAGCAAGGCGAAGGAGCAGTTGCAGCATGACTACACTAACTCGAGAACCATCACTGAGGACGGGGGGCGATGTTACGCCGCTGGACGTCGGCGATCGGCTGGACGAGCCCGCGCCAAGTGTCGAGCCCTCACCGGCGCCGAGCCCCACGAAAAAGAGCCTCTACGAAAATGTCGTGGTTCAGTTCGAACGGGCGGCGGATGTGATGAGCCTCGATCCGGACGTTCGCAAGATCCTGAGTCGAACCAAGAACGAGATTGTCATCAACTTTCCGGTGAAGATGAATAACGGCCGCGTCGAGATGTTCGCGGGCTACCGGGTTCAGCACAACGATGCCCTGGGCCCCTTCAAGGGCGGCCTGCGGTTTCATCCCGATGTCGACTTGGACGAGGTCAGGGCTCTGGCGGCATGGATGACCTGGAAATGCGCCTTGACTGGAGTTCCATTCGGTGGAGCCAAGGGTGGCATTCAGATTGATCCCATGAAGTATTCCGCCGCGGAATTGGAGCGCATCACGCGCCGGTTTGCGTACGCTTTGGGCGGGAACATCGGTCCGGAATACGACATTCCGGCGCCAGATGTGAATACTAACGCGCAAATTATGGCATGGATTCTGGACACCTATGCCTCCACTGTTCCACCGCACGAACGCCAACGGAACATACATGTGGTCACTGGCAAGCCCGTGGAGGCCGGCGGCAGCGTCGGAAGGGACAAGGCGACGGGTCAAGGGGTCGTCTACTCGATCCAGCATTGGGCGGACGATCACGGGCTCGACTTGGAAGGCTTGACCTTTACGGTGCAGGGATTCGGAAACGTGGGATCTTGGACCGCACGCTTGCTAACTCGACTCGGTGCCAGACTTGTTGCGGTAGAGGACGTAACAGGCGGCGTCCGCAATACTCAGGGTCTCGATCCCGAAGAACTCCTGCGATACGCGCGTGTGCACGGGGGTGTGTCTCGATACCCGAAGGGCGAGTTTGTCGACCGGATCATGTTTTTCCAAACAGAGGCGGACATCTTCATCCCTGCCGCACTGGAAAACCAGATCACGCAGGACACGGCGCGATGGCTGCGTGTGCGACTTGTGGCGGAGGGGGCCAATGGACCCACCAATCCGGAAGGCGATGCGGTCCTGAGGGAACGCGGAATCGACCTGATCCCCGATATCCTCTGCAATGCCGGAGGGGTAATCGTCAGCTACTTCGAATGGCTTCAGAACAAGCGCAGTGAGTTCTGGGAGCTGGAAGAGGTCGATGCAAAACTGCACAAGCAGATCGCTATCGCGTACCACCGCGTCCGGGATAAGGCCCGCGAGCTAGACGTGGACTGGCGGACCGCGGCGTATGTCATTGCACTCTCGCGCCTCGAAACCGTATACAAGGAGCGCGGCATCTTTCCCTGAAGTCAGAAGGAAAGCTCCGGCACCGATGGATCGTCCGTCGCATGTTGTTTGGATGCGGCGGACGATCCCGGGCCTTGGAGCGAGGTCGCGGCTCTTTCCCCGCCCATCCCAGGACGTCTACATGCTATCGTCCCTTATTGTCTTTATGGCCTTCTCCCAGACAGCGATCGTCAGGCGCCTTCCGGGGCTGCCAAGCGCTCGTCGACCAAGGCGGGCACAGGTTCGTCCGCCAGCGACCAGCCCGACTTCAGCCCCAGCACAAACCAGCCCAACGCCACAACGCCAAGAGCGAAAATGCTGTCCCCGATCACGCGCAGCCAACGAAGCGTGTCCATGGGTGGGGCCTGCAGGAATTCCGCGGATCGGGCGTACCACATGCCGTGCTCAACACTCGCCCATGTTTGGAGCAGTCCCACCGGTAGTACGCTGATCAGCACCATCAATGCCAGGCCGACGTTGATCGCCCAGAAGGCGAACGCGACCGCGCCCGTGCGCCACTTCCGGTGAACGGTCAACCCTCGAAGGCAAAAGAGCATGAACCCGATCCCGAGCATGCCGTACACGCCGAAGAGAGCCGTATGGCCGTGGACCGGCGTGGTATTCAATCCCTGCATATAATACAGCGCGATCGGCGGGTTGATCAGGAAACCGAACAACCCGGCGCCGACTAGATTCCAGAACGCGACTGCGACGAAGAAATAGATCGGCCACTTGTACGCGCCGACCCACGGTTTCGATCGGCTGAGTGTGAGGTTCTCGTACGCCTCGAATCCGATGAGCACGAGCGGTACCACTTCGAGTGCGCTAAACGTCGCGCCGAGCGCGAGGATTGCGGTTGGTGTGCCGGTGAAGTAGAGGTGGTGAAACGTGCCGATGATGCCGCCCGAGAGGAAGATCACCGTGCTGAAAAGCACCGCGGTGGTAGCCGTCGCGACCCGTAGCAGTCCCATGCGCGTGAACAGGAACGCGATCGCCACTGTGGCGAACACCTCGAAGAAACCTTCGACCCACAAGTGCACGACCCACCAGCGCCAATACTCGGCAATGGCCAGGTTGGTCTGGCGGCCCCACATCAGTCCGGCGGCATAGAACAGCGCGATCGCTGACGATGCGACAAAGAACAATCCCAGCAGGCCACGATTCTCACCTGGCTTGCGCAGTGCCGGCCACATCGCCCGGCCCATCAGCGCCAGCCAGATGAACAGCCCCGCCAGCAGGAAGATCTGCCAGAATCGGCCGAGATCGACGTACTCGTAGCCTTGATGGCCAAACCAGAAGTTGGCCTCGAGACCGAGCCTCTGCTGCACGCCGAGCCATTGGCCGAACATGGAGCCGGCGACGATGATCAACAGACACACCCAAAGAACGTTCACGCCCAGTCGCTGGAACTTAGGTTCGTACCCAGAGACCGCCGGTGCCATGAAAAGCCCGGTGGCCAGCCATGCCGTTGCGATCCAGAAGATGCCGAGCTGGGTATGCCATGTACGTGTGACCGAGTATGGCAGCCATTTGGCCAGTGGGATCCCATAGAATCCCTCGCCTTCCACGCCATAGTGAGCGGTCACTGCTCCGAGTCCGACCTGCGCAACAATTAGTGCCGCCACCACCCAGAAGTACTTCAATGTAGCCTTCATTGATGGCGTGGGATGGAGCGCAAGCAAGGGATCACGACCCGGTACGACATTCTCTGGCTCCTCCTTGTGCTTCTGCACAGCGAAGTACCATGCCAGCGCGGCGATGCCCGCAAGCAGCAGTACGAAGCTCACCACCGACCAGACGACAATCGGCCCCGTCGGACGGTTGCCGATCAGGCGCTCGGCCGGCCAGTTGTTTGTATAGGTAACATCGCTTCCAGGACGGTTGGTCGAACACGCCCACGACGCCCAAAAGAAGAACGCGTTAAGCTTCGCCTGACGCTCCGGGTCTTTGATCGTATTGGCTGGAATCGCGTAAGCATTCCGGAGACTGCTCAAATCCGGGTCGCCACCAAACAATGCGGCGTAGTGGTCGCCGACAGCCTTAATCGCGAGCGCGCGATCCGGAGAGACAACGATATCTCCGGTGTCGTCGGCGTACGTGTTGCTCCGCAATTCATCTCTCAGACGAGCTTGCAGCCCTGCTTGCTGTTCGTCTTGCAGTTCGGCGAATGGCGAACCGTGCTCCTTCTGAGCCCACCTGTCGAGCAACCAGTCGCATTCCCGGTGCAACCAGTCCGCCGACCAGTCGGGCGCCACATATGAACCGTGGCCCCAGACACTGCCGATTTCTTGTCCACCCATTGATTGCCATACATTTTGTCCGTCACGAATATCCTGTCCCGTGAACAGCACACTTCCACCGGTGGTAACGACGCGTTCGGGTACGGGCGGGGCCTGGCGGTAGATCTCCTTGCCGTAATAGCCCAGGACCGCGAATGAGCCACCGATGACGACAATCAACGCAAACCACAGATTCCGATTGGACATCAATTCCTCCCATCAGCCGTTTCCGGCGGATCTCGCTTGCGCCATGGTTGCCTCCAGCTCCGTTGCGCGTGGAAACAGAATGTTGTTTTCCTTGTGGATGTGCCGATGGAGATCCGCCTCGAGGCCTGCCAGTCCATCCAGCATCGCCCGGTAGGTGTTGCAGCCATCGCCCGGCGGCGTGAAATCGCCCGTGAGTTTGCGCATCTGTGCGAGTGCCGCGCCGGCAGAATTGTGCTCGTGTTCCATGGCCCGGATCGGGTTCTGCACGGAGCCACAATGAACCGCTTCCAACGTTTGGAATGACTCCATCGCCCGAATCAGGGGGAACAGAATCTGCTCCTCCTTCATCAAGTGCGCCTCGAGTTCAGCGCGAAGGGCATCGTACGTTTGACGGACCTCGGCGAGCTCCGGATGCCGCTGGCCGTGAACCGAATGCACCTTGGCGGTGAGTCCTGACAGGCGCGGCAACTCGCGCCGCAAGTATGCGTGATGCTCGTTCAGGATGTTGGCGATCAGTTCGTCGAGTGACGCGGCCGCCCAATCCGTCTCTTCCGTCGCGACGGGTTCCAGGTCTGCCTCACGCAAGGCGGAGACCACCTCCTGTGTATCGATTCGCTGCGCAGCGCAGGCCTCGCCGAGGGTCTGTTGGCCACCACAGCAGTAATCGATGCCAAATTGCTCAAGAATGCGGGCCCGGCTTGGACGCTCGACGACCAGCTGCCCGACCGCCATATGTGGGGAGATCTCCGTCATGGCTGAGTTCCTTTCCGCTGTCTTGGGACAAGAGACGTGGTCGGCCCCGGAATACGTCGATGAAGAATGACACCCAGAAAAGCTCGTAAGTAATGAAACGGCAAGGAGTAACGAAGATAGTGCATTCATCCCAGGCATACGTGGCTCCTCCGTCGACTCGAGTGGTCGTCAAGCACCGTATATAAACCTGGACGTCCAGGTTGACTTACGAAGCATATCGAGAATAAACTGGATGTCAAGGTTGAAGTTTTGACTTCCCTTGCAGGTGGAAGCCCTGCTGTCGAACCTACGGCTGCGTCATGCAGGAGAAGCGACAGTGACAATGTGTCAAAGTGCCGAGTACGCATTGAGAGCCATCGTCTGGCTTGCAAGTCAAGGCGAATCGACGGTGGGGACGGCTAAAATCGCCCGGCGCACCCATGTGCCGCCCGGGTACATGTCAAAGGTACTCCAAACCCTGGCACGCGCTGGGCTGGTACAGTCAAACCCTGGCCGCACCGGGGGATTTCGTCTCACGCGGCCAGCAGAGCAGATCTCTGTCCTCGAGGTCGTGAACGCCGTTGACGTCGTGGAACGCATTCGGCGGTGTCCACTCGGGCTTGAGTCTCACAATCACACGCTCTGCCCCCTGCACCGTCGTCTCGACCAGGTCGCTGAGATGGTGGAACGTGCGTACGGCGAGACAACCATTGCCGAGATCGTCGCCGAGACGACGCCCGTTAGAGCGCTCTGTGAATCCGCATGATGACGCTGGCCTGCGCCCAGATGAGGCCGGCTTGACTGCCAAGGATCCGTCGCTCGACCACCTCCCTTGGATCCAGATGGCCGAATCCACCCGACCGAGGCAACAGTCATGATCCCTGGACCATTTGATATCGTCGCCCGGCCCCGCGCTGGGCGAGCATTCTGAGACCGTCTGACAGGGTTCACTTGATCTGGATCAAGGCGACTCCATCCGATAGGTGGTAATCGTCTCAACTCTGTAATGGCGGCCACGCTGGTCGATGGTCCACACGCAAATCAGCGAGGTGACAATGAGCCTGTCGGCGGCGACGCAACTTCTGGTCCGAGAGCATGAGGTCATCGAGAGAGTCGTCGGCGCCTTGTCGATCATGCTCAGCAGGCACGAAACCCCTGACGAATTCCCTTTGAGCTTACTGGACGAATCTCTCCAGTTTCTCACGCGATTTGCTGATTGCCGCCATCACGCCAAGGAGGAGTCGCACCTATTCCCTGCGATGGAGGCCCGGGGTCTTCCTCATGACATGGGCCCGATTGCTTGCATGTTGCATGAACACTGCTTGGCGCGGGGACACATTCGCACGGCGCAGGGCCTTCTTGAACGCTTGAAAACCGGTGACGCGCAGGTTTGGCCGGAGCTTCGCGCAGAGCTTGAGGCCTACGTGGAGTTGATCAGGAATCACATCGCCAAGGAGAACCAGGTCCTGTTCGTCATGGCGGACCAATTGCTGACGGGAGAAGAGAGCATAGCCTTGCACAAGCGGATGCTCGGCGCTGAGAATGCCTTGAACGCCGAGCGTGACTTGTCCGCCGAGCTGGCGATGGCGAAGAGCATCGAGAGTCAAAGTGTGGGTGCGAAGTCGTTTCCTGGAACCGAAGGGCGTCCGAGCGAGACTTGACAACTCGTTCGGCGAAAGGACTTGTTGTGAAACGGGCGAATCTCCTCCGATGGCCGGCCATTGTGCTTGGGCTCGTTTGCACCGGTGCCGGGACATCACGCGAGTCGGACGCTAATTCGCAGCTCCCGTCCGGTGCGGCCGGGCAAGATGCCCATGCGGTTCCACGCTCCAAGCAAGCAGCGGAGAATCCGCCCCCACCGACATCGCCCCCTGCGAAAGCAGGGCCGAAGTACCTGGATTTGCGCTACGATGAGGATTTCAGCTACCTTGGGGCTGAATCCGGATCGTATCGCGAGGACTACTTCGACCCCATCAAGTACATCGAGCTAGCTGACAACTGGCACCTGACGCTTGGGGGCGAGTTCCGCATGCGACTCGAAGCGGAAACCAACAAGGCCTTCGGCGCGACTGAGCCGGCCCAGGATACGTTCCTGCTGCACCGCTATTTTCTACACGCGGACTTGCACTACCGCGACCTTTTTCGCGTGTTTGTCCAGGGGGTGACGGCCTTCGACGAAGAGCGCAATCTGGCCAAACGGGCGATCGATGAGAATCAGTGGGATGTTCATCAGGCGTTCTTCGATGCCCGCATCCTCGGGGGATCGGTGCCGCTTACGTTCCGCCTGGGTCGCCAGGAGCTGTCCTATGGCAATCAAAGGCTGATTTCTCCGCTCGATTGGGCGAACGTCCGCCGGCGATTTGACGCCGCGAAGCTCATCTGGAAGGTCAATGACTGGCAGCTCGATGCATGGTTCGCTCGCCCCGTGATCGTTGACCGTGTTCGCGCCGACAGCTGGAACGAGGATTTCGATTTCTACGGAAGCTACTTTACGTACACCGGTTGGAAGAATCACGGCTTGGACGCGTACTGCTTCTACACAGACAAGAATTCGGCAACGGTCAACGTAAATGGACGGCGCGGCGAGGAGCACCGTTACACGCTCGGCTCTCGCTTCTGGGGCAAGCAGGTAGGATGGGACTACGAGACCGAGGTCGCCGGGCAGTGGGGCAAATGGGCGGGCGACACCATCCAGGCCTACAGCGTGGCCCTCGACGGTGGGTATACATTATCGGAATCCGCCTGGAAGCCACGCGTCGGCGCAGGATTCGACTGGGCCAGCGGCGACGACGATCCGCGCGACAGTCAGGTCCAGACCTTTGATCAGCTATTCCCCTTGGGTCATAAGTACTTCGGATATATCGACCTTGTGGGGCGGCAGAACATCACCGCGATCAACGTCAACGTCTCCGCCTGGCCGGTGGAGAAGAAGGTGAAAACCTCAGCTGCGTACCATGTATTCAGACTCAGCGAGGACGAAGACGCACTCTACGATGCCGGCGGGCGGGCCCTACGCCGCGACCGAAGCGGCGAAAGCGGCCGTCGTGTCGGTCAGGAACTCGACCTGACCGTCGACTGGCAGCCAAACGTCCACTCGTCCGTGCTCTTCGGCTATTCCCACTTCTGGTCCGGCAAGTTCATTAGCGACACAGGTCCGCGCGAGGACGCGGACCTATTCTATGTGCAGTACCGGTTCCGATTCTGATCGGCGAATCCTCGGGAGTTACGATCCATGAAGCAATGGCAAAGACTGATGCGCAGGGCCGTTCTGGGTCTGGCATGCGGCACAACCATTTTGCAGATCAATAGTTGCACGCTCGATACCGTATTGGAGCAGTCCGCCCGAGGGGCCACCACGGCCCTGACCGGTATCTTCAGTGTGGTTGTGACGGACGTGGTGAACGGCTTCTTCGGTGTGGACTGACTGGCACGGAATCGGCCGACGGTACGGATACGATGCATGCCGATTCTACCGGAGAATCCGTAGCCGCTTGATCCAGGTCAAGGCACGGCGGCGCAAAGTGCCCTACGCTTCTCTCGCTCGTAGATTGGGCGCGAAGCCATGAATCCATCACGGACGGGATCAATTGATCAGCTAAAGGCGGCCGACCGCGCGCGGGCTGTTCTGGTACCCTTGGCATTCCTTGCCGCGGCGATCACCTTTCTTCTGCGCCCGCTGCCCGCCCCAGTTGCTCCGCCGCCCGCAGTAGTCGTTCCGGCGTCAATGGTGTCCACAACGCCGATTCGCCGACCCAAACTCGAGCCCTCCTATTCCGTCGGAGGCTATATGTATCGCTGCAACGACTGCCACCGGCACATCCTCTCGCCTGCAGAAACCGATCGCCGACTGACCCAGCACACGGAAATCGCGCTCGCCCACGGCATCAACACGCGCTGCTTCAATTGCCATAACCCGGAAAACCGCAACGTATTCGCCGGCGACGGCACCGAGACCATCCCTTACGATCAACCGCAGCGGCTCTGTGCCAAGTGCCACGGCCCTGTTTATCGTGACTGGCTCCATGGCTCACATGGCCGAACGAACGGCTATTGGAACACCAGCCTTGGACCATTGATCCGGCGCAAGTGCGTCGAGTGCCACGACCCGCATGCGCCGACTTTCAAGCCCCTGCCGCCGGCTCCACCTCCCCAGTTTCTGCGGGATGTACGTTATCTGGAGGAGGAACACGACTTCACCTTCGACCCGCTCTTGGTGGGCATGCCCGCGGAGCCGCCAGTCCTGCGAAACGGCGGGGCAATCGCCCCAGCAACTAATCACGCGGAGGCAAAGCCGTGACCGACTCGCCTCGCCGGTCTGATCTACAAGGCGTCCCGTCCGCGGGTCCGCAGCTCACTCGGCGCGGCTTCCTCCGCAAAAGTGCGGCCGGAGCCGCCGGGACCGCGGCCTTAGTCGCTGCTGTCTCCCCGCTTCGACAGTTAGACACCGATGATCTCCCTTCCATCGAGCGATTCTTCCAGAAGCACTACAAGGAGATGACGCCGGAGGACAAGGCGGCCGTGCTTGAACGCGTTGCGCGGGAAGTCGAGGCGCGGCATGACGTCGACGTGAAGATCGACGATCCCCAACCCCTTCAAGGTGTCGAATATGTCTACGGCTTGAGCATCAGCCGGTGTATCGGCTGCCGCCGCTGCGTCCACGCCTGCGTGAAGGAAAACAATCAGTCGCGCTCGCCGGAGATCCAGTACATCCGCGTGCTAAAGATGCCCAAGGGCACGATCGACGTGGAGAAGGCCGAGCACCACTACGACCCGCCGACCGTTCCCGACCACGCCAGCTTCTACATGCCCGTGCAGTGTCATCAGTGCAAGAACCCGCCGTGCGTCAAGGTGTGTCCGGTCGAAGCTACCTGGCAGGAGCCCGATGGCATCACGGTCATAGACTACGACTGGTGCATCGGCTGTCGTTATTGCGAAGCGGCTTGCCCTTATTGGGCCCGTCGCTTCAACTTCGCCGAACCAAATTTGCCGACTGAGGAACTGAATCCAAACATGGCTTACCTCTCCAACCGCCCCCGTCGCAAGGGCGTCATGGAGAAGTGCACCTTCTGCCTGCACCGCGTTCGAGAGGGCCGAATGCCAGCATGTGTCGAGGTTTGCCCGACAGGGTCCCGCAAGTTCGGCAACGTACTCGATCCCAATAGCGAAGTGGGCTACATCCTGCGACACAAGCGGATTTTCGTGCTCAAGCAGGAGGTCGGCACCCTGCCCAGGTTCTTTTATTACTTCGACGAGCGCGGTGGCCGATTTCACGACCCCGTAACGCAGAACCCGCGGGAAGGTGGCACATGACTCGGTACGTGACCTTCCTTTGGCAGTGTGTGCGACTCAGTTTCGTCGGGGGATGGCGCTACCACCTGTGGATGACGGTGCTGACTCTGCTGGCTCTGCTTGGACTGCATGCCTACTGCGACCAACTGGTCCATGGCTTGATCACGACGGGGATGTCGGATCAGGTCTCCTGGGGGCTCTATATCGCCAACTTCACCTATCTGGTGGGACTCGCCGCCGCGGCGGCCATGCTGGTTATCCCCGTCTATATCTATCGCAATATGCATCTGCACGACGTGGTGATTTTCGGCGAGCTACTCGCTGTCGCCGTCATTATCATGTGCCTTCTGTTCGTCACCGTAGATCTGGGGCGGCCGGACCGTGTGCTGCACCTTTTCCGGCGATTCAATTTCCCGATCTCCATGTTGACGTGGGACGTCATCGCGCTCAACGGCTACCTGCTTCTGAATCTGCACATTTGCGGATACCTTCTCTATTGCGCGTATCTTCGCCGGCCTCCGTCGAAAGCCTTTTACATTCCTTTCGTATTTATTGCCATTGTCTGGGCGGTCAGCATACACACGGTCACGGCTTTCCTGTATGTAGGGCTCGGGGGCCGACCGTTCTGGAATTCAGCCATTATCGCCCCGCGTTTCCTGGCAAGCGCATTTGCAGCGGGGCCGGCGTTTATCATCCTCACGCTGCAAATCGTCCGAAGATACACCAATCATCAGGTGAGCGACGAGGCATTGCTCACTCTCCGTCGCATCGTTCAAGTGGCGATGCTCATAAACATCTTCCTGCTCGGTTGCGAGCTCTTTACCGAATTTTACGCCGATTCCGCGCATATTGCGTCCGCGCGGTACCTGTACTTCGGCCTGCACGGCTATAGCTCGTTGGTCCCGTGGATCTGGACGGCCGTAGGCATGAACTTGCTTGCCCTGGCCATCCTGATACTCCCCGCGTCCCGCGGCCTAGGCGTGCTGAATCTCGCCTGCGTCCTGTCCATCATCGGCATTTGGGTGGAGAAGGGCATGGGCCTCATCGTTCCTGCCTTCGTACCCACGCCCCTGGGCGAGATCGTGGAATATGCGCCGACGCTCCACGAGATTTTCATTTGCATTGGCATTTGGGCGTTCGGGCTCTTGCTGTACACGATTTTCGTGCGGATCTCTGTGCCGGTTCTGGCCGGCGACATCTCGTACGCGGCCCTTTACGGCGAGTCCACGACGCCTGGGAATTCTGCTGACTTCAAGGAGTCGATTCATGTATCGTAGCAGTTGTTTCTTGTTCTTGGTCGTGTTGGGCTTGGCTTGGGGCCGCTCTGTCGATGCTCAGACCTGGGGGCTGCCGGAGCTCTCTCCAGAAAGCCGGGAGTGCTCCAGTTGTCACAAGACCGAGAACCCCAGCATATATCAACAGTGGGGATCCAGCAAGCACTTCCGGGCCCACATCGGCTGCTACGAATGCCATGCCGCCGAGGAAGGCGAGGCCGACGCCTTCAAGCACGAAGGGCGTTGGATCGCCACCATCGTTTCGCCCAAGGACTGCGCCCGCTGCCACGTGCAAGAAGCCAAAGAGTTTGCTGACTCCCATCATTCCAAGGGTGCTCGCATTCTCGGTTCTCTGGACA
Organism: Phycisphaerae bacterium; assembly: GCA_024102815.1. Taxonomy (NCBI): domain Bacteria; kingdom Pseudomonadati; phylum Planctomycetota; class Phycisphaerae; species Phycisphaerae bacterium. Next base: position 10,846 of record JAGFJJ010000033.1, on the reverse strand, counting down.
ATGTGCTGGCAGAGGTGGTTGAGGGAAATCAGGGATTCATAACTCCGAGTTTTCAACATGGTGTGAGCGCTGCAGCGGTCAGCGGCTGCTGGCAATGCCACGGAACAGAGGTAAAGGTACTACCCGGCGGAAAGCTGGATCCCGCAACGTGGCCGAACACCGGAATCGGCCGGATCAACCCTGACGGATCGGAAGGCTCCTGCGCCGCGTGCCACAGCCGCCATGCGTTCTCCAGCGAGCAAGCCCGGCATCCGGATAATTGCGGTAAGTGCCACATGGGACCGGATCACCCCCAGATGGAAATCTACTACGAATCGAAGCACGGTATCGCGTTCCGCGCCAACATCGACCGGTTGAATCTCGATTCGCCGAAATGGGTCGTCGGCGAGGACTATCATCACGCGCCCACCTGTGCAACCTGCCATATGAGTGCGACGCCCACTCGTCAAGCCACGAAGGATCGGCCAGCGATTGCGGGGCTGCCGATCACGCACGATGTGGGGCTGCGCATCAGCTGGAACAATCGGCCGGAGATTTCTGTCCGTCCCGAAGTTTCCGACAAGAAAATGGGCCTGCCTGGAGCTGAGATCAACTGGGAAACACGCCGCAACAATATGAAGAACGTCTGTCGAAACTGCCACGAGGACCAATGGGTCAACAACTTCTATACCCAATATGATGGCTTGGTTGAGCTCTATCATGACAAGTTTGCCCGACCGGGCTTAGAGTTGTATAAGCTTGCACAGCCGCTCCTCAGGGCCGTCCAGTTCTCTAATGAACTGGACTTCATCTGGTTTGAGATCTGGCACCACGAAGGGCGCCGTGCTCGGCATGGCGCCTCGATGATGGGTCCGGACTACACGCACTGGCATGGCACGTACGAAGTTGCGAAACACTTCTACTCCGAATACATACCGGCCTTGGAAGAGTTGGTTCATCAAGGCCTCACGTCCGAGGATCCGGCCAAGATAGCGGCAGCCAACAAACTTCAGAGAAAGCTCCAGGAGGTTCTCGATTCCGGAAATCACCGTTGGTACATCAACGAAATGGACCCGGCGGAGCGGGCTCGTCGCGATCAGCAGCGCGAGGAGTTCAAGAAGCGGTATGGGCAATAGACCGAACGGAAACCGCTGGCAGGGACACGAGCCTCGTGCTGACTGTCAGCGGTCACTCAAAGCCGGCCACCTCGGGTCACTTCAAAACCAGCCATGTTGAGCGGACGGAGGTTCGCCTTTCAGGTGCTCCAACGCGTGGTGCGTTGGAGGCCGAGTTATGGCGAACGTGCTCAGGATGGCGGATCAGACGTCCATTGCACCGCGCTACCCTGAAACGCTCGCGCTCAATACGCTGACCGAAGGATCAAAGAAGTGGCCGGCACTCGTAATATTCACGACGGTCAATGTATAGGTTCCGTGCCCTCCGAAGTTCGTAAGCCTTGCATTACCACGCCGATCCGAAACAACCGTTCTCATCTGGGTGCGGCCGTCGGGCATCGTCCAGCGCGCTGTGATCGTTGCCCGGCTGACACCCTTGAGATCTTGGTCCACCACCTTCAGAACGCCGGTTACCCTGACAATACCTCCCCGGCTCTTTGCCGACAGCGAAATGTCAGAGCAAAGCACCAACGGTATTTGCAGCGGCACTACCGTGATCGAGACGGTCGAGCTGCTGCTGACGTTGTTGTCATCGGTTACGGTTAATCTTGCCGTGTATGTACCAGCGTACTTGTAAACGTGAACGGGATCAGGCTGACTTGATCTGGCACCGAACACATCCCCGAAATCCCAGGAATAGGACACAATATTGCCGTCAAGATCGTAAGATCCATTGCTGCTGAATTGTACCACCAGAGGAGCGCTTCCATTGGTTGGCGCGGCGCTCGCTTGAGCAACTGGAGGCAGGTTTGTGCCTCCGACGTTAATCGTAATCTCTGTGATTCCGATGCCGCCACGGGCGTCGTAGCATTTCAAGGTCACCGTCTTGAGCTCGGTCGTCGTGAATGTGCGATATGCGGTCGCGCCGTAAGCATGTCCCCCGTCGCTGAACAGCCACTCAACGTTGCCAATGACGCCATCTGGATCGTACGAGCCGCGGGCTGAAAATACGACATTCAACGGGGCATTACCGGCGTAACGGTCAGCCGTAGCAACGGCGACCGGAACTTGGTTGGGACTCGTCGCATTAATCATCTGGGCCTGGACGGTCTGGCTGCCTAGTGCGTCGGCAACGGTCAGTGTCACGAGATAGTCGCCTGGAGCGTAAAAAACGTGCAGCGGATTTGGGGCATCGGAAATACCTCCATCCCCGAATTTCCAATAATAGGAGATACCCGTTGAACCGTTGGAATCAAAGTTCACCGCCAGCGGTACATCCCCACTCAGGGTACTTGGCTGTATGACCGCGACTGGGCCATCGCTCGGGAATGAGTCGTACCCCACTCGGTAGCCGGCAAAGGCCTCTTCGCTTATCACTAGGGACCCGGCGATGAGCGTGACGCCATCGGATGCGGTGACGCTAGGATCGGTTTCAGATGTCGGATTTGTGCTAAAAACGAATCCTCGTGGATCGACAATTCCGCCGGACGGCGTTACTCGCATGGCAAAAAGGTCGCTGCGCGCGTCAAGTTGCTCGAGTGAGTTGACGGCCAAGCGATTGCGCTGGTCCTGGAAGGCGACGACAAAGTTCGTGCCATCCCACGCAACACGGGGACGGTATTGATTGCCTGACCAAGGCGTCAGGCTGATCTGAGGACCCACCGTGCCATCGGCTTGGATGATGTGCGCTAATAGGTCATTCTCCACGCCACTCGAAAGCTCCTGTGATTGCACGAAGATAGCTGCCTCACCGCTTGAACCCAGACCAACCTCGAATATGCCGTTCCCGCCGGCAGTCGAGAATCCCGGGTGAATCAAGAACTCGGGAGTCGGTGTGCCTGCCGCATCTACGAATGCTCCCATGCTCACGGCAAACGCATCGTCGTGAGTCGCGTTGCGATGCCACCCAACAAGCCATCGATTCCCCAAGGCCACAACTGCCGGAGCCGTTCGCAGGAAGGAATGGCCAAGTACCGTTGGTATTGGGTCGAGGATGTTGCCGCGGCCGCTGACGCGGGCTGCCACCGGAAAAATGAACTGGACGTTGATTCCAAGCTGACGCCCCGTGATGAGAAAATCGTCGCCCAGCCCTGCGACGTCCGCGGGTCCGAGGCATCCGCTCATCACCACGAAAGGTGATGCGTCTATCTTCGTACCTGTCTCAGATAGGCGTTGAGCCACAATTCCACTAGGTGTGCCCCAAGTGACGAGGTAGAGAGTTCCATTCCATGCTACATTCGGAGAGCCGGGACCATTCAGATACGAACCAACGTCGAGCTGGATCGGCTCGCTGGAAACCGGACTTCCCGCGGCATCGAGGGGCTGCGCGAGGATGCGTACAGCGCTGCTGGAACTGCTTCGAAAGACGAGCATGTAGCCGTCGCCGCCGGCGGCGACATCGGACCGCAGCTGCAGCGGCGCGCCAATGGAAAGTACTTGGCTGGGGCCGGCGACATTGCCGGGTGATACGCTGGCCGTGAGAATGTCTTGGTTGTTGTCCGCCAACTCCGTCCAAACGACACGCAACCCGCCGACTCCATCTCCCGCGGTCGGGCCAGTTCGTGGGCCGGCCACAATCACACTTCCAGGATCCAACACTTGACCCGATGCATTGACGCGCGCCGTCCAGAGTACCGGGGAGTCACTCCAGGTAACGCGCCAATTTGCGCCATCCCACGCGACTGCGGTTGAAGAGCCGTACCCGGGTTGCTTCGTACCCGATATGTTCACGCCGTTTCCTTCTAGCTTGGCCCCGTCAAGGCCAAGGCGCGAGCCGGCGACATGAACGGAGAAATCCGGTTCCTGACGATCCCAGACAAGATAGAAGCTATTGCCGTTGCTTGCCAAGCCGGCAAGTGGAACATCAAGCAGCGGCTGCGGATCAGCGCCCAATAGGTTGAGATTGCTGTCGAATCGAACAAGTTTGGTCGTGTTGGTCCCGTTGACGTAATTGTCGTCGTACGTAAGTGCGAAGACGCCGCCGGCGTAGGCGAGATGGAGGTTCGACCGCTGATAGTATGTCCCTGACACCAAGACGTGAGTCGGCGGATCAAGAACGACGCCGGAGGGGGAGACGCGTACTGCAACGATGTCCGCGCTGGTGGGCGTGTTCTGATTTACCACCGTCCAGTTGTTTCCATCGGAGGCCACGGCCCAGTAGCTGGAACCGGAAGGAATCAAACCAAAGAGCTTAATCGGTTTCGCGTCAAGCACCTCGCCCCCGGCCGAAACTCGAACCGCCTCGAGTGAGTCCTGATAGTAACCCGTTCCCCCCTGGTCCACGCTTTGATAAACGACAAGCCAAACCTGGCCGTTCCAGGCGATCTTGGGGAAGGTTTGGTTCGCAGGGGCATCTACGACTGCAAAAGGAACAGGGTCGATCGTGTTCCCGTTCACGTCCAGGCGTACGCCATAGATATCCCGCGACGTCTCGTACACGGACCAGGCGAAAACTCCGTATGGATTGGCTCGATTGTCAGACCAGACAACGAGCGTCGTATCGCCGCCACGCGAGATTGCTGGCGATGCCTGATCTCCTGCTGCTGCCGAAACGTCTCCGTCTCCAGGGAGTAGACTCAATTGTGCTTGCGACGGGAGCAGCGGACACAGCACCGTCAGAAGTAGCACTACGACTTTCACGGAATTCTCCTTGAGGACGTACTGTTTCGCGGAATTGACGTGCTGCATCCTTCCGAGTTCGCCAGATCATGGCTCCAGTGAGATCGAGTCCCAATCGGCCCGGAGGTCTTGAGACTTACCGGCGATTGCCATCAAAGGCGAACACACGAACCGTCGAATCACTCGTGTCGCCGGAAGGATGTCCCGACTTGTTGGCCCCTTCCCGACGAACTGATGAGGACCGCCGTTCCTCCTGCCATTACGGTCAGGAGCAAGGCGAGCATGCCCCAGGTGGAGGCCGCCGGAATCGTTTGCGGTCCGCTGCTCGGCGACGCCACCAAGAGCGCTACGGGTTGATTTACTGTGGGAAAACTCAACAGTTCCTCGGGGCTGGAACCGTCCGGATTGGCGCGTCGAATTGAGTCATCCGAGTTTTGCGTCCAATACAGTTTGCCCAATGTCGGCGAATATTCGACGGCTACAACCAAATTCGTGTCGGGTGTCTCAAGTATCGTCGCAATGGACGTGCCGGCAAAATTCGTTCGGCGAATCCGGTCATTAAATGTCTGAGCCCAGTAGACCTGTTGTCCTGCCGGATCGATACTGATGTCGACAAGTCCGCTGACGTTCGGGAAACCGACTATCTCCTGTATTACCGACCCGTCTAGGTTTGCCCTTCGTATTCTGTCGTCGAAACCTTCACCCCAGTAGAGTTTCCCGCCGGTCGCGTCGATGTTCAACGCCAAGACATCGGCAACGTCCGGGGATTCGAGAATCACGACAGGGTTCGAACCGTTGAGGTTGGACCGCATGATTCGATCGTTGAACGTCTGCGCCCAATAGAGGTGTCCGGCCGCGGGATCCAGAGCCAATGCGGTAATGCCGTCGGCATCCGGAAAAGAAACCAGAATCTCGACGTTTGATCCATCCAGATCAGCCCTTAGAATGCGGTCCTCGAAAATCTGGGCCCAATAGATTTTCGCCGCCGCTTCATCGACCGCGATATCGACGACATCATCCGCTTGTGGGAACGACACGATTGGCGTTGGACTCAGACCGCCGGCTCCCGCTTTGGAGATGCGGTCCTCGAATGTCTGGCCCCAGAAAATGGACGGCTGCGCCTGGGCCACCGAGTCCGGAAACGCAAAGCCGGTTGCCCCAACGGCTATTAGACAGACCAAGGCGGAGCAGCGAAGAGAGTTGCGTCGCGAAGTACCCTGTTGATTGATCACGTCACCCTCCTGAAGCTAAATGCGACGGTCGTCGGTGGCGACACGGCCGCGCCGCTCCCGACGATCCGTCTTGGAAAGGGATTTCATTGACCTAGTGGCGTGTGCCCTTCGCCCGGTAGTGCTTGCCGCCATCGTACCCGAAAGGAGCCGTAGACATTGCGGCGCCGCAGTTTGCACTGCAGGCATCCCTCAACGCGCGAGCGTCGGCTTCGCAAGCATCGATTTCGTCGTTCGTTGGATTGGGGCCGAGCAGGGCGACGCATTCCTCGAAGGCCACCGTTGCGTCGGCCTCGCACAGGTCGCGGCACTCATCGGGATCCACGGGCTCCGGCGGACAAGCAGCCCGGCAGGTGTCCCGATACGCGCGGGCTTCGTCATCGCACATGGCCTCTTCCTCCGGCGTCGGGTTGCCGCCAAATGAAGCTATGCAGGCATCGTAGAGCGCGTCGGCTTCCTTGCCACACTGCTCGTGGCAGGGCAGCGGACAGGTCGCGCGGCATGCGCTGCGGAACGCCCGAGCCTCCGCTTTGCAGGCGTCCTCCTCCGCATCCGTCGGATCGCCTCCGAGTGCGGCCAGGCAGTCGTTGTAAACGACCATTGCGTCGACACCGCATTGCTCTTCGCAGTTCATCGGACAGGTCGCAGAACAAGCGTCCCGGGCCACACGGGCTTCATCTTCGCAAACATCGATTTCGTCGTTCGTCGGATTCTCGCCGAGACTGGCGACACAGGCCTCAAAGATGACGGTGGCGGCCGCTTCGCAATCGTCGCGGCAATCTTCGCCGTCTTCCGGATGGTCATCGGGGCAACCGTCCCGACACTGGTCCCGCAGAGCACGGGCCTCATCGCGGCAGAATTCTCGTTCCGCCTCCGTTGGATTCGGACCAAGGTCGGCCAGGCAGGCTTCGTACTGCGAAGCCGCGGCGGCGTCGCAATCGCTGTCGCATTGCGAGTCCGCCATCAGATTTTGACTCCCCGCCAACAAAAAGGCCGTTCCCATCAATACACGCGTGATTGACATCGCTTGCTCCTTACTCGGTTGAATGCCCGAACAAATCATCCTCGTCCGACCCGGCCGAGGATCCTCATGTCTCCGTAAGGGCAACAGCTGTGCCAATCTCTCCGCTCGGGGACGAATCAGACGAAAACCGCATTCTGGCGCTTTCAGAGGGGTTATGTCGAGATTGAATGCCGTGCTTGGTGTCGCGCTTACTTGCGTCGGCCACGACATGTTGCGGCGCGCCACAATCGGCGCCGGGAAAACGCTGTGGGATTAGGAGCCGTCTTGCGGTCGCTCGATGCCGAGCCGATTCATGCGGAATCGAAGCGTCGATGGCTTGATGCCAAGTGCACATGCTGCTCCGCGAGGTCCCTCTACGACCCATCTGCAATCGTTGAGCACGCGACGGATTTCTGCCGCCTGGACCTCGTCAAGCCGTGACTGAATTCCTGCTTGACCGTCTGGTGTGTCAGCATCGGATGCCCCATACTCGATTGTGAGCACGGGATTATCCGAAAGGATCACTGCTCGCTCCACGACATGTCTGAGCTCTCTAACGTTGCCGGGCCAATTGAGTTGCTGGAGATCGCGCAGACAGGAGTCGTCCACGCGCATGAACGGCTTGCCGGATTTCCTTGAGAATTCCTCTGCAAAGGCGGTCACCAGTGACGGTATGTCCCCTCGACGCTCACGGAGAGGGGGAACGTGGATTGGAAACACGTTTAGCCGGTAATACAAGTCTGATCGGAACCGTCCCTCCTCAATCGCGCGCGACAGTTCGCGGTTGGTCGCGGCGATGACTCGGGCGTTCGACTTCAACGTCTTGCTGCCCCCCACACGTTCAAATTCGCCGTCCTGGAGCACGCGGAGGAGTTTGGATTGCACGGCCAGCGAAAGCTCGCCGATTTCGTCGAGGAAAATCGTGCCGTTTTCCGCCAGTTCGAATCGACCAATTCGCTTTTCGACGGCCGATGTGAACGCTCCTCGCTCGTGGCCAAACAACTCGCTTTCGAACATCGTCTCCGGGATGCTCGGGCAATTCACCTTGATAAGCGGCAGTGTGGCCCGATCGCTCAGCTGATGGATCATCCGGGCAATCATCTCCTTGCCCGCCCCGGTCTCGCCGGTAATGAGGACCGACGCGTCCGTCGGGGCCACACGCTGTACGTCCTTGCGGAGAGATTCCATCGCAGGGGAAGTGCCGATCAGCTCGCGGAATCCGCGTTCGACGTCGATTTCTTCCCGCAGGTACGCGTTCTGGCTCTCAAGTTGTCCGCTCCATTGCCGAAGTTCCTCGTGCTTTGTGATATTGTCGATCGCCAAGGCCAACTGGAGCGCAATGTTCTCGTACATCCAGTGCTCGACCTTCCTCCACGGACGCGGGTCGTCCCTGCCGAAAAGAAACGCTCCCAGAATCCGGCCGCGGGCGACGAGTGGAACGGCCAAGTAGCGGCGGACGCCTTGTTTATGAAGGTCAGAGTCCCAGGCGAAAGGGACGTCCGTGGTCAGTTCGGGTGACTCGTACGTCTTGCCATGCTCCAGTAGCCATCCAATTGGCGTATCGTCAAGCCGGTGAATTGTTGGCTCCAGTTCGGGAATTGGCCTTTGTGCTCTCGACTGACTGAAAGTACGGAATGTCCTATTCCCATTGTTCAATAGGCAGATGGCGCTGGCGCGATGGCCTTCTAGCCCCCCCACGACCCGAAGGGCCGCCCCGAGCACCCTCTTGAGATCCAGCGACGAGCTAATGACACCAGCTAACTCAAGGAGACAATCACGCCGCTGATCCCCGCGGGCAAATCGCTCATGAATAAGACAATTGTAGAGTATCGGTGTAATGACCTGGCCAACGTCTCGCAGGGGTCCTGTTAAGCAAAGGCATTCGTCCTCGTTGGAGGATGCATAGACCATTCCCAACAGTTGGTCCTTCATGCGAATGGGAACGCTGACAAAGAAGCTGCCGCCGAATAGCGGATAGGATTCAACGCCGGAATGCGCCTGATCGCCGGCCTTTGACAGCGAGAACTCCTCAAGGCCCTCGGAAAGGCCGGCCGCCTCCGTTTCGCCTGCGTCGACGGATAGCTCCACAATATCTACGTCGTCAAGGGAAAATGAGGAAGTTCGCCTGGTATCCAATTGTGCCGTGAACCTCCGTACCTCGCCCCGCTCTTCATCAAAGACGGCAAGACCGGCCGCACAGCAAGAGGTATGGGTACCGAGTACACACGCTACTCGGCGCGCCAACTCCGAAATCCGAACTTCTTCGCAGCATGCTCGGACAAGGCTCAACAGGGCAGGAGAGAGATCGGTGGAAGGAGGCTCCGCCAAGGATGAAGTCCTCAAGTCGCCAAGTAACGACACTTTGGGGCGCCCCGAACGTGAACTGTCGCCCCGAGCAGCGATCATGCCGACGCGCTGCCCATTCTTCTATCGGGCACTCGGGGGTCCAGCGGAAGTGTCATGAGCGTACCAGCTACAAGGATGATCAGCCCTAAGATCGCGAGCCCCCATTCGGAGGAAGCAGGAATCACGCCCGAACCCGCAAGTCCCGGAATGATCGCCACGTCCCAGGTACCAAGCGCATTCTGGAGAATCGTCTCCAAGCCGGTGCCGTCCACGTTTGCCCGCTGGATGTCGCCGCCGTCCAGCGTCCAATAGACCTTCTGGTCTGCCGGATTAAACGCGATGCCCAGCGGGCGGTCCAAGAGCCCGTTGATCGGGGCAGGAACCTCGTGATCGGATCCGTCGAGGTTGGCCCTCCCGATTTCGTTGGCGGCGAAATCCGTCCAATAGATTTTGCCACCGGCCAGATCCAACGCCAGATAATAGGGTTCGGAGGTGCCGCTGATGATTGGGGACGCGGAAGTTCCGTCCAGTTCGCCCCGCCAGATCTGAGTCCCGTTCGTCCAGTAGAGCTTCCCCGCCGATTCATCAATCTCGACGTCAAAAAAAGTGCCTGTCGGAATCGCCAGGTCTTCGAGTCCGGTTCCGTCCAAGTTGGCCCGTTGAATCTTCGCAGCTGTTTCGGCAACCCAATACACTTTGCCTATGGATGGGGCAACGGCCATCCCTCGGAGTCCGGATCCGACCGGAAGCTGGGCCACGAGCGTCTTGGGAGCACCAACCGACAAGGGGCTGCTCATCACGTGATCCGCGTCGTGCTCCGACCAGAAAACAACCAATCCGGCGTTATCCACCGCCAGCCCCTGCGATTTGCCAAGACCCCAGGCGAGATCAAACCTCTCCGAACCGTCAGGATTGGCGCATTCGATTTTGCCGTCCCTGTCGTTGGACCAGCAAAGAAGCTCGGCATTTGCCGCACACGGAAGTGCTAAGGCAGCGAACGCCAATGAGCGAAAAAGACTCGGTCTCATCTCCCCTCTCCGTTGTCCCCACGATCGAGAATGTCCGCATCCCTATGACCAAAGCAAGGCCCATGCCGGAGCATCGGCGCGCCGATTTGAAACGTAATCGCCTCTCCTGCCCAGCACTCAGCCCCGAAGGCATTACCCAATTTACCAGTTTCGCATGCGCGCCACAAGATATTGCGGCGCCCGCAACTGGCTGTGGTCGCTGTAAAGTTCGGTCATTGCCGCCAATACGATCAACCCACAAGGCGGGTGCAACGATGAGTATTTCGGAAGGCCCAGTGTCCCTGAGGGGCCCTGCGGCCGTCAATCCAGCGCCAAGGCTCCCTGCTTGCAGCGTACCTGGCAGATCAAACGACATTACCGGGCCATGAAGGCGTTCAAGTCCTGTCGGCGCATTCGGTGCATTCTTCTTGGATGGCTTGATGTTCCCGGCGGCGTCGAGCTCGACCGCCACGTTGGCGGCCATCCAACGGAGAACCGGGTTGCCCCCGTGGCGAAGCCGCCCTGACACGACGAGCTTCTCCAGCTCCT
>JAGFJJ010000032.1 GCA_024102815.1 Phycisphaerae bacterium | reverse complement strand
TTGTGGCTTCGGTGAGACGTGCGAGAAGGCGTGCATCGGGAAGATCCCGGCGGCGTCGGAATGGGGCCTGGCCGTACTGGCATTGATGCTGCTGGTGGCCGGGAAGCTGTACTTCGGACGCCAGGTTGCGGAGGTCGCGCAAGGTCGACGTCCGTAGTCGATCACCGAGGAGACGAACTGGTGGGAGCGCTCGCCCTTGCCATCGCGGCAGGGGCGAGCCGCCACCTATCCTGTGTCTTGCCTGCTAGCCTCACACCCCGATTGGTCGGCCAAGTGAACGAGGTTTTTGAAGCCGGGGCCGAAGCGCGCCTCCTCCGATACCCGCAAAGAGATTGATGGTCAGCCTGACGAAGGATCGGCAGACGCAGGTGTCGGCGCATGTACCCGGTCTGTCTGCCGTCCTGCTTCCTTCCCCGGGGCAGGGACGAACAACAGCGGAAGCGCACAAGCGTGGCCGGTGAAAATACGCATGCTCATGCACTCGCGGAACCAAGCATGTGCAAGGTAAGCGGTTCGGCTCGCGAGCGTGGCGAGCGAGTCTCAGCGGGTGGGTCGTTACTCTCTGGAAAATCAGCCCATTTCAGGGTTTGACGGCACTTGCGTGTCACTGGGCAGAGGCGGACTTGAACCGCCGACACACGGATTTTCAGTCCGTTGCTCTACCAACTGAGCTACCTGCCCGGTTGCTCCATCGGGTTCGCCGGATGCGGTCGCACCAGCACGACCGTCGGCACCCGCGCCGATCCTCCCAGCAACTCCGATGGGACGGCGATACTAAGTCCGCTCTCGCTCGCGCGTCAAGGGGCGGCGTTCAGCCGGGACTCGGATTCCTCTGCTGCCACATGGCGGGGACGTTGGCCAGACGGATCGTATCGGCCCGGCCGTGCCATACGCGGCCCCGGCGTCTTGTTCGCATGACACCGCAGACGACACGATGGCGAGTGGCTTCGCCGGACCAATGTTCGAAGAGCGGTAGAGAACCGAAGGGGAAAGAGGCCCGGTCGCGCCGCGCGCCTGGCTTTCGGTACTTCAGGAATGTCCGTGCAGGCTGAAGGCTACGGGTCAGAAGAGACTTCCTCGCGGGGAACTTAAGCGGGCACTGCTCAAGAGCATACGCACATCACTACGTGAGAATCGCCAGCGCGACCAACATGAAAATCGTGATTGAAATCATGTCGTTCAGCGTGGTGATGAGCGGTCCGGAGGCGATGGCCGGGTCGACTCCGATCCGCCGAAAGATAAATGGCAGGGCTATACCCAATGCCCCGGCGGTAAGTATGGCGGCCGTCATGGCAAACCCAACTGCTGCGGCAACGTGCCATTCGGTGAGCATGGCGGCAAGAAGAAAAGCCGTGACACCACAAACCGGTGCCATCACCACGCCGATGCGCCATTCCCGGGCGACCACGTGCTTGAGCCGGCTCGCGGCGAAATCTCCGGTGGAGAATCCGCGAACGATGATCGTGGAGATCTGAATCCCGCTGTTTCCGCCGATGGCACCGATCAACGGTACAAATGGCGCGAGTGCGGCGAACAGCGTGACCTCAAAGGCATGCTCTCCCAGCCGCAGTACAGCGGCGGTGATCATCGTTACGAGCATACACGGCAGCAACCAGGAGAGCCGAATGCGGGCCGCCTCAAACGGCGAGTGCGTCTCAAGCTCGGAGACGTCCGTACCGGCCATGTGGAGAAGGTCTTCTTCGGCTTCTTCAGCGGCGACCTCAATGACGTCGTCGTGCGTGACGCGGCCGATGAGGCGGTCGTGCTCATCGATGACGGCCGCTTCCGGCACGTCGTACTTTCGAATGACCTGGAGTACCGTTTCCTGATCGTCGTCGACCGAGACGGTGACCGGGTCAGGTTCCGCGAGTTCCGAAAGGGGAGTGTCCAGCGGATTGGTGACAAGATCTCGAAGCGAAACCGTGCCCACCAGCCGGGAGGCGTCGTCGATGAGATAGATGCCGTGGACATCCTCATTTTCGCTGGCTTCACGAACGCGTTCGATGGCGTCGCCCACCGTGGCTGAGCCCGGAACGGCGATGACGTCGGGAGTCATGATTCCGCCGGCCGTGGACTCGTCGTAGGTCAGCAGCTCCTCGATCTTGTCCGACTTGGCGTCGTCCAGTTGCTCAAGCACCTGATCCGCGACTTTCACGGGCAGCGCGGAAAGCACGTCCGCGGCATCATCGGGTTCAAGCTCGGCGACGATGTCCGTCAGCGATCGGGTGTCGAGTTCGTCGACGACCTCGCCCTGGACGACTTCGTCGAGAAGAATGACCACTTCGGCGGCCGTGTGAGGAGGAAGCGCAAAGAGGATGCGGGAACGGTCCTCGTCGGGAAGGAAGGTGAACGCTTCAGCAATGTCGGCCGCGCGTATTTCCGCCAGCGCAGAGGCAAGCTGATCATCGGGCAGCGCAAGCGCCTCGTCGAAGCGTTTGTGAAGATCGACGGTTTCGGTGCCCATTGTGGCCTGTGTTCCCGGATGTTTCATGCTCGAATGAAACGGCGTATTATGCCCACACGTGGGATTGACGCAACGCGCCGATCGCGTGGTTCGACGAGTCCATGGCGATTGGCTGGAGGATCGGATTGGCAGTCCAGTTGTCCAAGGAAGTGGTCGATTCGTCTGACATTCGGGCGCTGTCCGTGGCGGTCATTGGTTACGGCAACCAGGGGCGGGCGCACGCACTGAACCTGCGCGATTCCGGTGCGAACGTCAGTATCGGGCAACACCCCGGTCCAAGTGCGCACCGGGCATATGCGGACGGCTTCATTGTTCAATCGGCGGGGGACGCTGCCGCGCAGTCCGACCTCCTGATCGTGGGCCTGCCGGATGAGTCGGCTGGACGCGTGTTTGAGGAGGAGATCACAACGCGGTTACGCCCGGGACAGGCCCTTGGCTTTCTGCACGGGTTCAACATTCGATACGGATTCATTCGCCCCCCAACAGACGTGGATGTCGTCATGGTGGCGCCCAAGGGCCCGGGGACATTGCTTCGGTCCCTATTTCAGCAGGGGAAGGGCCTGCCCGCGCTGCTGGCCATCAGTCACGACGCCACGGGCACCGCGCGGCGGCGGGCGATGGCCTGGGCGGCGGGGATCGGTTCGTGCCGTGCCGCGATCATCGAAACGACGTTTGCGGTCGAGACCGAGACCGATCTCTTCGGCGAGCAGGCCGTGCTCTGCGGCGGAGTCAGCGCACTGACCCGGGCAGCCTTTGAGACCATGGTTGAAGCCGGATACGAGCCGGAATTCGCCTACCTGGAGTGCGTCCACGAGCTCAAACAGGTAGTCGACCTGCTGTATGAACAGGGGCTGGCGGGCATGCGCGAGCGCGTTTCCAACACGGCCGAGTACGGAGACCGAACCCGCGGTCCGAGGCTGGTTGGCGAGCGGGGCCGGGCAATCATGCGTGAGATCCTTGCCGAGGTGCGCGACGGATCATTTGCGCGGGAGTGGATCGAAGAGGCAGAGAGCGGCGCAGCTCGGTTGGCTGAATGGCGTGCCGCGGATCGAAGCTCCTCGTTTGAACAGGCCGGTCGAACGGTACGCTCGTGGATGCCGTGGCTTGGTGGGGATCAAGGCGCGTGAAAGGGCGGTTTGGCTTTCCAGCGATTCGGAGCGCGCTGTGGGCCGTGTTGACGGCGGCGATCGCGGCGATTCCGAGTTCGTCTGTGCGCGCGGCGCCGGGCGAGAAGCCGGCGGGCGCGCTGCGAGTCGCGACGTATAACATCGCCCACGGGCGGGGAAAGACGCCCGGCATGGTGGGAATCACGGCGGAGCAGGCCCGGAACCAGCTCGATGAGATTTCCGAAGTGCTTCACCGAATCGACGCCGATGTGTTTGCATTGCAGGAAGTTGATGCGCCTTCTTCGTGGACGGGCTCCTTCGATCACCTGGCATACCTCGCGGGACAGGCGGGGTTCGAACACCGCTATCACGGAATCCACTGCCGGGCGGCGCTCGGGCCAATGGAAATGCAGTACGGCACTGCCCTACTCGCGCGCCCGCCGCTACGGGGCACTTGGTCGTCGCCCTTGCCCACGGAATCGTGGAATACGAAGGGTGCGGTAGGAGCGAATATCGAATTCGAAGGTCGAGCGGTTGTTGTCGTCGGCGTTCATCTGGATTCGTCGGATCGTGCATCGCGACGAGAGCAGGTTACGCGGCTGATGGCGGAGTTGCGAAAAACCGATTTGCCGATGATCCTGATGGGCGATCTCAACAGCCGGTGGACGCAGGAAGGGGACGCCGTGCAAATGCTGATTGCCGGTCTCGGGCTCACCGCATGGAAGCCGGAAGCGACGGACCTCGATACGTTTCCGGCCGGCAAGCCCGACCGGCGAATCGATTGGATTCTGATTTCGTCGCAGTTGGCGTTTGCCGGCTACGGCATGATCGATACTCAGGTGTCCGATCATCTGCCGGTTTGGGCGGATGTGCGCTGGCAAGGCGAGTCAGCAGGTGCCCGAATGCCCGGGAAATAGTGCTTGCCCGATCGACCGGCGACAGAGAATGCTCGATTTCACTCAGACCGGATTCTCACCGCGGCGCGGCGGAACGGCCGGTCAAAAGGAAGGAGTGCATCGTGGGTGCTTACCTCGTACCGCTGATCGTGTTCTGGCTGGCGGTTTTCTCCGCTTTCTTCTCGATGGTTCCGGACCCGTTTCCGCTTTGAAGGATCCGTAGCGGCAGGGATCTTTTTCCAGCGATGCGCTTCGCCCGAGGTTGGAACATTGGGGCTCCAATGTTCCATGAATTCCTGGACGCCGCCGTCTGAGAACGAACAAGTGACAGGATTTCACGGAATCACCGCGCCGGCAGCCTCCCGAGGAGGCCCGAATACCTGATGGACGCTCTATACGTCTCGGCTGAAAGCAAGGACCGCCCCCCGACGGAACCGCTGCGCCCGCGGCAGTTGCTCCGCCTGGTTCGACTGCTCGGGCCCTACCGTGGCTGGCTGATCGTGGGGCTCGTCTTCACGACGATTTTCGCCGGCGCCCACACGCTCAGTATCGGAGGTGTCTTCCCCGTTTTCAACGTCCTGCTGGAGCGCGAAGGGGTTCACGGCTGGGTCCATCGAACCGTCGCCGGAGATCGCCTTGGCGGTGAGTTTGCCCGAGTTGCCGAAGGAAATGCGTCGGTGGTGCGCGTCGTCAAGGTGGACCGCAAGGGCGAATTGGCCCGAGCAGGGGTTCAGCCGGGCGAGGAGCTGGCCGGTGCTGACGGCGTTTCGATCCGAGACACGCTTCAGAGGGCAGCGCAGATCGAGGCAGGTGCCCCCGTTCCGTTCGAGCTGATCTCGTCCGCCGGGCAGGAGGGCGAAAATCGACGAATCGAATTGCGCCCGGCCAAGACTGATTGGAAGCTACGCCTGCTGGCCTGGTCGTTGCGCTGGATGCCTGATGACCGGGAGGACCACGGCGACGCCGAGGCCGTGGCCCGCCAGAAGATCAAGACGCTCAGCGTCCTGCTCGTTTCGCTCGTGGGCCTCGTTGTCGTGGCAAACTTCTTCCGCTACGCCGGCGAGGTGTTGATGTCACGGGCGGTGCTGCGGGCCATGATGGACCTCCGCGAGCAACTCTACGACCGCACCCTCCAGCTTCCCATGAGCTACTTCGCCCGGCAGAACACGGCCGACGTCATCACCCGGTTCGTCCAGGACATCCAGGAAATCCAGCGCGGCCTGCGCACGCTGTTCGGCAAGATGATCCGGGAGCCGTTGCGGGCGGCGTTCATCCTGACGATGGCCTTTGCGATCAACTGGCGGATCACTCTGGTCATGCTCGTTGTGGTTCCGCTGACACTCGTGATTTTTTTCCTCGTAGGTCGAAGCGTCAAGAAAGCCAATACGAAGCTTCTGCAAGCATACGGGAGGATGATCGGGGCACTGACCACAAGCCTTCAGAATCTCAAAGTGGTCAAGGCCTATACGGCGGAAAGGCAGGAAGGGGACCGGCTCGCACAAATCGATTTGCACGTCTATGAGCAGCAGTATCACCTGGCGAAGCTGGAGGCGTTTATCAGCCCCATGGTGGAGACACTGGCCGTAATTGCGGCCAGTATCGGAACGGTATGGCTGGCGGGCCGCGTGCTGGAGGAACAGCTGCCATTCGCGGAGTTCGCCGGCCTGGGAATCGTGCTGTCGGTGCTGTTCGATCCATTGAGAAAGCTGAGCGACGTGTATGTGCGCGTGAAGCGTTCCTCCTCGGGTGCAGAGCGGATCTTCGCAGTGATTGATCATCCCGTGGAGCGGGAGTTGTCCGCCGCTGAAATTGACGTCGGCCCGCTGACGGAGTGTATCGAATTCGATCGCGTTTCCTTCACCTATCCCGGCGGAATGAAACCCGCACTCCACGAAGTGAGTCTGACGATCCGGAAGGGTGAGACGGTTGCCATTGTGGGGCCGAACGGATCGGGCAAGACCACGCTGCTGAGCCTTCTGCCACGACTTTATGACCCCACGGAAGGTGCCGTCCGCTACGACGGTTTGGATCTGCGGCGCGCATCGCTCACCAGTCTTCGGCGTCAGATCGGTCTGGTCACGCAGGATTCCATCGTTTTTGAAGGAACGCCGGCGGAAAACATCACCTATGGGGCTGGAATCGAAGATGAGCCGCGCATGCTGGAGGCCGCTCGCCGTGCGCGGGCGGAAGAATTCATTCAGCAATTGAACGGTGCGTTCGCGGCGACGCTCGGCGAGAGAGGGACGACGCTGTCCGGTGGGCAGCGTCAGCGTCTGGCCATCGCACGGGCCATTTTCCGCAACGCGCCGATTCTTGTCTTTGACGAAGCGACCAGCCAGATCGACTCAGAGTCGGAAGCCGATATTCAGCGCGCCCTCCGGGAATTCTGCCGGGACCGCACCACAATCATCATCGCCCATCGTTTGAGCACGATACAATTCGCGGCTCGCGTGGTGGTTATGGACGACGCGCGGATCGTTGATTCCGGAACGCACGCCGAGCTTATTGAGCGCTGCAAACTCTATCAAGCATTGTGCGAGACGCAATTCGGTCCTGCCCGGTAAATTGTGCTGGACGGCAATTAGACGCCACGCTACACTGATCGCCAGTCGGGGATATGTTCGAAACCGGAAAAAGGACCGGACATGGTACCGACAGACATGTCCTGAGTACATTCGCGCGACAAGTGATTACCAAGAAAGTGTGAGTCTGGCGCAGCGAGCTTCGCAATAGGCTCGTATTGCGCCGGATCGCGCTCCGCGTCCATTGGGCGAAATCCCCGCCTGGATCGGACGGGGTGAGCCTCGCGTCGGACTGGTGAGGATTATTACGGTCGCCGACTGAGTTCGCGAAAATGGCCGAATCGCCACACTCGGCCCGCCGACGAGGGGACGTATCTACCCCGACGGGCCCGCGGCGTGTGAAACTCCGCAATTCGGAGAGTATTGAATGGATTCTGAACTGAGCGGCGACAGGATAATTCCTGAAAGCGCGTCCCACTCCCGGAAACGGCTGCTGATCGTTGACGATCACCCGATTGTCTGCGAGGCGATCCAACTGCGATTCGTGGGAGATCCGGAGATTGAAGTTGTGGGGACGGCCGGCGATGCCGAAGCAGCAATCGAAATCGCGTTGAAACTGCTGCCGGAGATTGTCATCATGGATATCGATATGCCGGGGCTGAGCTGCTTTGATGCGGTTCGGCGTATTCAGTCGCGCGATCCGAACATCCGCTTCATATTCCATACCGCTTTTCGCCACGACCATTTTGTGAAACAGGCACTGGACGTAAAGGCAATGGGTTTTCTGCTGAAGACTGATCCCGCGCCCGATTGTGTGGAGGCCGTGCGGGCTGTCGCGAGAGGTCGAACCTGGTTTTCGAAGTCGATTCGTGAGCTGATCGTCGCGGAGGCCTCAAGACCGGGGGATGACGTTTGCGCCCGATCCGGATTGGGCGCTTTGACCCCCAAGGAATGCGATGTCGTGCGCTACATCGCCAGGGGGTTGTCGAACAAGGAAATCGCCTCGGTCATGTCGGTGAGTCCCAAGACCGTCGAGAACCACTGCACCCATCTGATGCGGAAACTCGGCGTGAAGGATCGCGTCGATGTCGCCCGGTTTGCGATTCGCGAGGGTCTCGAGCGCCCGTAGATTGGCCGCCGCAGCGCCGTTGGGTTCGGAGCCGTGGGGCAGCGGATGGCATCATCGGCGAGCGCTGCAATGGTGCACGTATGCGATGATCTTGTAGGCCAATCGGGCTGCAAGAAACTCCGTGACGCTCTGACCGGGAATGGGCATGACTTCCACGACGTCGGCCGCCACGACATTGCGTTGCTCAATCACCTTCCGTAGAAGGGCTGTCACCTTGTACCAGTCCAACCCCCCGGGCTCCGGGGTTCCGGTTCCCGGAGCGAATGCCGGGTCGAATCCATCGATATCCACCGTGATGTAGACAGGGTCGGTAAGCGCGTTGACAACGTCTTCCATCCAATGGTCGTTCTTCACGCATTCTCGCGCGGAAAAGATACGCAGCCTCTCGCGCCTGGCGAATGCATTTTCCTCGTGCGAGATGTTGCGAATTCCCACGGGCACGATCTGTGCGCCGAGTTCAAGAACTCGTCGCATCACGCTGGCATGGGAGTATGGGCTTCCCTCGTATTGATCGCGGAGGTCGGCATGAGCGTCGATCTGGAGAACCGAGAGCTTGCGATGCCTGGTCATGACGGCCCGGACCAGACCGGACGTGATGCTGTGCTCGCCGCCGAGCGAGAGCAGGAATTTTCCGTCCCGGATCACGCGCTTGGCCGATCGGAAGATGGCATCATGCATGGCGGCGGGACCATCCGCGCGCACTTCCAGCGGCTCCAGCGTCGCCATTCGACATCCGGAAAGCGCCGTTCCCAGTTCCTCGTCGAAATCCTCCACCTGGCGCGATGCTTCCAGAATGGCTCCGGGACCGTTTCGGGTTCCGGCGCGGTACGACGTCGTGGCGTCGTATGGAATCGGCAGGATGATAAAGCGCGCGTCTTCATAGGTTGCACGCTTGCCCTCGATGGCCAGAAACTCGTTGGTTGCCAGCTTCATTGGAGTTGACCCAGGAGAAGCGAACTGGATACGAATATGCAGGACAGGGGAGCCCCGGGCGCAGGTGTACCGATCGCCGACCAATTGCCCGTTGCCGAGAACATCAGCCCGGAATGAGCACCGCCGCGGACACGGTCGTGGTCCACAGGCCGTTCTTGTCGCCCTCGGCGGTTTGCACCACGGCCCGGGTTTTGACGACAAGACCTTGCGTGCGATAGATGTTCATCCGCTCGTTGTAGGCCTTGTCCGGGTCCAGATCGATGCCCTGGGTCGTGGCGAGCATGGTGGCGGCCATGTCCTCGACATAGTCGGCTACGGCCTTTTGGGTCATGCCGAATCCGTGGTGCTCGGAGATGTACCCATGTTTGGATTTGTCCTTGGGAAGCGCGAGCCCGATGCCCGCACAGGCCAAGCGGTTGGGCTCATTGGTGCGACACTCCGCGAGCACGCAAAACACGATCTGACCCGGGCTGAGCATCTCCAGACCGCGACGTTTAGTAACGATCTGGCAGCCCGGCGGGTAAATACTGCTGACCCGGACCAGGTTAAAGTGGGCAATCCCGGCGATCCGCAGGGCTTCCTCAAACGACTGGAGGTTTTCCTTGTGCTTGCCGACGCCCTTGGTGAAGAACATGTAGCGGGGGACGAATGAAGTCAGCAATTCGCAGGCTCCTTGTGCAACGGGTCACGCGCGGCCAACCATCACGAAAAGGGGGATTGTACACCCGTCGGTCTGCGTAACAAGAGATTGGACACGGAACCTGTTGCGGATTCCGGCGGCGAATGGAGGTGCCCCGGCGCGCCTACGCCAGTTTCTGATTCTGTATCAGTTCCACCAGGTGCGGGACGAGTCGAGCCAAGGCCCGACCCCGGTGGCTGATACGGTTTTTCTCCACCGGGTCGAGCTCCGCCGCCGTCTTCCCCAAAGACGGAATGTAGAAGTGCGGGTCGTAGCCGAACCCGCTCGTGCCACGCGGGGTGTCCATGATGATGCCCTCCACGGAGCCCTCAACACACTGCAAGACTTCTGTCCCACGGGCCAGCGCGAGCACGCACCGAAACCGGGCCGTTCGACGCTCGGGTGGCACGCCCGCCAGGCGCCGGATCAGCTCGGTATTGTTAGCCGCGTCATTTCGCGGCCACCCGGCGAAACGGGCGGAATGCACCCCCGGAAGGCCGCCAAGAGCGCCGACCTCCAGGCCGGAGTCGTCGGCAATGCACACCTGATTGGTGACGCACGCGTAGTATGCCGCCTTAAGTCGAGCATTCTCCGCGAAAGTCTCGCCGGTTTCCTCGGGCTCCGAGATCGCATCAAAATGGGTAAAATCAAGCAAGCGGGCCGGCACCTCTGCCAGCGCCTGGCGAACTTCCCTTAACTTTCCGGCGTTGGAGGTGGCGATCACGATGGCGGGAGCAGATTCCAAGAACTTCCTCCGTCTCCGGATCGAGGAACGCGCACCAGGCGGGATTCAACCGGTACTTTCTGGTCCCTATCCGACATGGCCGTGTAGATGGCGCCATTGAGCACGTTGTAGCGGAGAAGGTCGGAGCTGTTGCGAAGCCGCTCGATTTTTGCGCTGTATCTCCAGAGTCCGCGGTCCTGCGGGACCAACGCGTCCTCCCCGAACGTACCGACGGTAACCATGCTTGCGGATGGGGTGTGGTAATAATAGGCCTCGTAGCCTTCTTCGCGGAGGGCCCGGCAATAGTCGACCGCGGCCTGCTTGAACTCCCAGAAGTCGTCCGTCGGCTGAAATACGCCGACCTGAAGCGAGTACACCGCACTCGTCGAAGCCAGATTCCATTCGGGGGGGCCTACATCCGGAAGTGGGACCGGGACCCGGCGGGCCTGGAGGAAGAGACGACGGCCGTCCGGCGTGCCCAGGCTCTTGATCATCATCAGATCCTTGTCCATGCGCGGCGGCATGGAGCGGCGCCCGGACGGGTCCGTCTTGCGGTAGTAGACGCCGTAATAGAGGCGGGTGAAGCCCTCCTGATCGTCGTCGATCACCATGACGTCGCCGGGACGGACGCCGGGTGTCCGACGCAGCGTTTCCGCAAGCTGGCGAATGACCATGATGCGATCATCTCCCTGCCGCTCGAAGCACAGGATCGTCCACGGTGCACCCCGGCCGCGCTCGAGTCGCCCGGCGAAGCCGCCAGAATCGGCGGAGCTCATTCGCGGAGCGGACGTTGTTCCTGCACATCCGGCGAGGGTGACAATCATCGCGACGCAAACGTAGCCCAACCGTGCGACCGGTCCGCTGCCGTAAATTAGTGAAGACCCGCGAATCATGGACATGGTGTTGTCACTTCCACCGGAGAGGTTTCCGCAGCGCCTCTCGCTGCGCACGGATCAACTTGCGTATTCCGCCGGAGGCGAGCCTGATCATGGTAGCGAGTTGCTCCTGGGAGAAGGTGGCTTTCTCCCCCGTTCCCTGGACCTCGACGAATGCTCCCTTGCCCGTCATCACCACGTTGAAGTCCACTTCGGCGGCCACGTCTTCGGCGTAATTCAGATCGAGTAGACCCCGACCGTCCACGATCCCGACGCTGACGGCGCCCACGGAACTGAGGATGGGGGACTTCCGGATCAGGCCCTCGCCTCGGGCAACCGCGACGGCGTCGCAAAGGGCTACGTAGGCGCCGGTGATGCTCGCGGTCCGCGTGCCACCGTCGGCCTGGAGCACGTCGCAGTCGATAAGAATGGAATTCTCGCCCAAGGCCTCGAAATCAACAATCGCCCGAAGCGCCCGGCCGATGAGTCGTTGGATTTCCTGCGAACGACCATCGATTTGTGTGCGATTGCGTCTGCGCCGCTGGTGCGTAGAGGCGGGAAGCATGTCGTATTCGGCGGTGACCCATCCTTTGCCCGAGCCTTCGCGCCACTTGGGTACGCCAGGTTCGAAGGACGCTGTGCATAGGACGACAGTGTCGCCCGCGCGGGTGAGTACGGAGCCGGCGGCATGCCGGGTGTACCCTCGCTGGAATGAAACCGGCCGGAGTTCGCCGGGGCGTCTGCCATCGATGCGTGCGGAAATGATGAAACCTCCCTGGCTTCAGTACTTACGTCTCGCGACTCGCGCGACGATAGGTCTGCCGCGAAGGCGTGTCAACGCAGCGTCTCGGCCCAGGCGCTCAGGCACATTCCGGCGAAGCGGGAGCGGGCCCGGGCGCGAAGTTCGCGCTGAGTTGGTCCGCGGGGATGGAGCTCAATCCACAGCGAGTCTTCCGGCATTAAGGATGGCACGCGGTCGGCCCATTCTACAACAACAACACTCTCCGGAGTGAGCAGCTCATCAAAGCCGAGCGCCGCAACGGCGGACGCGTCGGGCAGACGGTAGGCATCCAGATGGTAAAGTTTGAAACGTCCTTCGTACTCGTTCATCAGGACAAAGGTCGGACTGGTTACGCCGCGGGCGTGCCCGGCTCCATTGCCGATGGCCAGCCCTTTGACGAAGTGTGTCTTGCCGGCGCCCAGCGGACCGATCAGGGCGATGGCCAAACCGCCGACCAGACGCCGGCCGAGCGCCTCGGCCGCGGCCATCGTCGCTTCGGGCGAATCGCAGGCCCAAAGCAGCTCATCTTGCGGCGATGCGGTCAATGAACGAATCCTCGAGGCTCAAGAGCGATTGCCGTCCCCTCTGAGCCGACCAGGGTCAATCCGGAAGGGGTCACGATGCCCACGGGATGCAAGCCGATTCCGCCGACCTCGGCTCGGCCTTCAACGGCAAGGAGCAGCTCAAAGTCCTCGCCATCTGACAAGGCATGATCGAGCGGCGCGCGCCTGTCCTTCTCCGCCAGCCGGCGGGCGTCCTCATGAATAACCGGTTCCAGCAGAGTTTCCGACAATTCCGCCCCCACGCCCGAGGACTGGGTCATGCGCCAAAGATCGAGCGACAGGCCGTCGCTGATGTCCATCATGGCGTGTAGCCCCGAGCCTAGCGTCTCAGCGATTATTTTCGCCTCGCGAACGCGCGGAGTGAAGGTCAGGTGTCGAGACATGAGGCTGCCGCCTAGTGGCCCGGTCACATAGAGTCGATCGCCGACCTTTGCGCCGGATCGCATGACGGGATCGATTCCTGTGAATGGCTCGGCGACCACGGTGACGTCGATGACCAGCGGCTTGGACCAACGTGTTGTGTCCCCGCCAACGAGCACGACGTCGTATTCCTCCGCAAGATCTTGAAGACCCAGAAGGAGCCGGTGTACATCGTCCGCAGCGAAGTTCACGGGGAGGGCCACCGATGCCAGCGCCGCGACCGGTCGCACGGCCATGGCGGCGCAGTCGCTCAGACTACATGCCAGGGCCTTTCGCCCGATGGCTGCCGGATCGTGGTGGCCGGCGTCGAAGTGGACACCGTCCAGCAACATATCACAGGTGAGGAGGATACGATCAGAGTCGACGCGAAGCACCGCCATGTCGTCGCCAATCCCGGCGAGGACACGATCGCACCGCTTCTGTTTTCCAGAAAGCCACTGAATAATGTCGAGCTCGTCGCCGGGCAATCCTGGCTCCCATTGGTTAGGTTGCGGAAGAGAAAACGGTCAAAGCGAGCAAGTCTCGAGGGCCACGGATTTGTGCTTGACATGCCTACCACCATGGCTAGCATGTCGCCCGATCGCGAGGCGCGGTCGCTTGTCTTAGCAGTCCGTTTAATCCGAGAAGGGTAGGGGTCATGATGCAACTTCGCAAGGTGCTGTCCCGGCGGGCGGCGGCAGCCGCATTGAGCGCGGGAATGTTGTTCCAACTGGGCGGGTGCAATTTCGGCCAGGTCAGCACGACGTTTACGCTGGATGGCCGGGAACTGATCATCAGTCTGGTGCGAACCGCCATCATTAATCCTCTGGATATGTACATCACGGACGCGATCAACAACGCGTTCAGCAACGAGTAGTCCCCTGCGCGGGTCGGACTGGTCGTTGTCCTTTCTGATGTGTTCTGCGGATCGGCTTGGCCATGTTGCGGCAGCGGCTGCACGTTGGCGTTTCCCCTTGGCGGCGGGTGGATTCATGAAAGTCATCATTCGGCTTGGACTGGCGGTGTGTGCGGGGTTGGTCCTGTCGTCGGCAAGTGTGCGTGCCGACGAAGTGAACCTCAGCGACGGGAGCAAGCTGGTCGGTACGATCGAAAGCGCGGCGGATGGGAAGCTTACACTCTCGACCGAATTCGCGGGAAAGCTCGTGCTCGATCTATCGCGGGTGACCGGCATTGTCAGTGCCGAGCCGCTCAACGTGGAATTCGCAAGCGGCGACCGGCTTGTCGGCGTGATTGAAGCCGGGGCCGATTCCGAGGCGGGTCGACTGAAGAGCGAAGTCGGTGAGGTTCCCCTGACGACGGACAAGGTGAAGTTCATCTGGCGTCCGAGCGCGGAAAGCCCCGAGGTCGTGGCCATGCGGGCGGAGGCGGAGAAGAAGATCGAAGCGCTCAGGCCTGACTGGACGATCAAGCTCGAGGCCGGAGGTAACAAGACGGAGGGTAATACGGAAACGTTCGATGCCCAGGGCCGGTTCGACTTGATCCGCAAGACCGAGAGCGACCTGCTCAACTTCTATTTGGCGGCAATCTACAGCGAACAGAATCAGGCGCGGACCAAGAACGAGTACCGTGGGGGCGTCAAGTACGAGGGGAATGTCACCGACCGCTGGTACTGGTACACGCGGTTGGAGTTGGAGTACGACGAATTCGAGAATCTGGATCTGCGTACCACCGCCGCCGCCGGTGCGGGCTACTACTGGCTCCGCAAGCCTGAGCACGAACTCAAATCGCGGGTCGGTGTTGGTTATCGTAACGAGAATTACACCAACGGGCGAACCGAGGATGACGTCATTACGGACCTTGGGCTGGATTACCGGGTTCAGCTTGCCAAGTTTGCCGAGTTCACGCACTCCACGACCTACAGCCCGAGTCTCGAAGATTTCAGCAACTATCGGCTTGATTTCGACACGGCGCTGGCCCTGCCGCTCAAGGACAATCGCTGGAAGTTCAAGGTCGGCATGCGCAACGAGTACAACTCGATGCCCGCGCCTGGACTCGAGCGACTGGACAACACGTACTACGCGAACATTGTCCTCGAGTTGAAGTACTGACGAGAGACGGGTTCCCGTCATATAGCGGGTGGCAGCGCCTCGAGCGGCGTTGCCGGCCAAGTGAAGGAAAAGTCCGGTTCCGTTCCGGTAAATCACTCCATCGGGGCGCGGCCGGACCTTTCTTTTCGGCCCATCCGAATACCCTTTGATGTGCTCCAGGTAGCGTTCTAGGATCGAGCGGGGCTCATGGAGAGCGTCGGGCACTTGCGTTGCGCCGATCGCTCTTCGATCAGTCATGTCTTGCGCATTCTTGGGGGGAAATGCCGGTGCCTCGCGGAACGTGCGTCCGTATTGCAATTGCCGTTTCTTTGGCAGCCGGGCTCGTCGCATTCGAACGAGTTACCGCATCCGTCGTCGCCCCCATGACGGTTGAGGAGCTGGCAGATTACGCTGGAAGCGTCGTTGTGGGGCGCATATCAGACGTCCAGAGTTTCAAGACCGACGAGCATCCCGGCATTCGCTCGCGCATCGTCCTTGAAGACGTGCGGATGCTGAAAGGGGAGTCCGCGAACGGCTCTTCGACGCTCGAGCTCATCGTTCCCGGTGGAACCGTTGGTGAGTACACACTTCGCGTCTGCGGCGCGCCGGAGTTCACCGTCGGCGACGAATGGGTACTGTTTCTGCTCCCCAATTACCGAACCCATCCTGTAGTGGGGATCTCCCAGGGGGCCTTCCGGGTCGAGAAGGATGACGCCGGCGTTCCGCGCGTCTTCACGGTCGGGCGGCAGCCGGTCATCGAAGTGCCCAAGGCCGGGTTCATACAGGTAGGGGAGCCTGCCGCGGCGGGGATTCAGCAACGGTCATCGGATTCGTCGCGGCTGGTATCCGAAGCGGGGGTGCGCGTGTCGATGCCTGCCTCCAGGCCGGAACCGACCGAGGCCATCTCTCTGGAAGCGTTTCTCCACGGGCTCCGGCCCGTGCTCGATGCGAGCCACAAGTACGACACCGCGAATCGAGTCGCACGTCCGGCCGATGTCCGATTCACACCGGTCCCGCTCCGTGGGGCTGTGGGTTCCCATTCGCAGCGGGACGATTCTTCCGGCACGCTTCGATCGCCGCGGCGTCCGGCGTCCGGGTTGGAAGAGCGTGCGGTGAAGTCGCGTGGCGCTGGAGGTGCGCGTCGGTGAAGTCCCGGGGTCATTGCGGAGCTTGGAAGGCGGCGTTCATCGTCGCCGCCGCGGGGGCGCTCGTGCTCGTCGGGGACGCGCGGATCGCCGCCTATTCCTACTACACTCTGAACGGAACGCCGGTGGTCTGGCTGGATGCGAACAGCGTCCGCTATCTTTCTCCCTCGACATTTCCGCCCGGCAGTGAGGTGGAAATTCAGTTTCTTTCGGCTATGGCGGAGTGGAATCTCGTTTCCGGCTCCGACTTCAACTACTCGTTCGTTCGCCTGGGCGAGGATCCGCCGATGGACCATTTCGACGGGTACAACGACACGGCGGCCGTACCCGCCGGACAGCTCGATCCCGGCGTGCTCGGCGTGACATTCCTGGTGAACAGCGGCGCCAACTGGTTCGACATGGACATCGTGTTCGCCGATCTGCCGCTCAATGTGGGATATACGTTTGACCCGAATCCGGATTGCCGCGTGGTCGATGCACCGACGCCGAACAACGGCTTCAGTTTCCTACTGGTGGCCATCCACGAATTGGGTCATGCGATCGGATTGGGGCACGACCCTGTCGGGGACGAGCCGGCGGGCTATCCCTGGTTCGTGGCAACGATGAATCCCCGGTATCCCAGCGGCGGAACACTGGGTCAGAATAACATAATCGAGTTGCACGCCGACGATCGCGGCGGCGCCCGTTTCCTCTATCCGCATTCGGGTCCTTCGGGTACACCCTACGTCGATCTGGCCGCTTCGTCATTCGCGAGTTCCAGTACATTGGGGCGTGCCGAGCCGCTGCAATGTTCTCCCTCGGCGTTGTACCCCGGGCAAGACGTCACGATCCCCAGCGTGATCGAGAACATGGGGACGTCGAGCGTCTTCTTCATTCGTCAGGGCTTCTATCTTTCGCTGGATTCCCAGATCGACACGTCGGATCAATTTCTGGGATCGCTCAATTGGGACATTGCCGGGGGGGATGCGCTGGCCTTCGACGTGACGGCTACACTGCCTGCCGATCTGCCCGCGGGGGAGTATTACGTCGGGGCGATTCTCGACGACATCAACGCGCTGAACGAAAACTGGGAGGACAACAACGCCGCCCGTTGCTGCGACCCCATCGAGGTCCTTCGGTTGCCGCCGGTCATCAACCCGATTCCGCAGCGCGTGGTCTCCTGCGATGCTGCATTTGTGGGCTCGGCGCCGACGGTGAGTCGTCCGCTGAACATGGCGCCGATCACCTGGAGCCTGGATGGAGCGCCGGCGGGCATGACGATCCAACCGTCGACCGGCGTGATCACGTGGCCCGATCCGGTGTCGTCAGATTTCCTTTACGTCGTGCAGGTTCGAGCCACGAACTCCGCAGGGACCACCACGCAGCCGTTCTTTCTCGGAGTCCAGCCGGTGGCGCCCGTGCTGATCCCGCTTCCCGATGTTCGCGTCACATGCTCCCCCGCGTGGTCGCACGCGCCGCCCTCAGTCGTCGATCCGGGTTGCATGGATCCAATCATTGCTTGGCTGCTCGAAACCGGCCCATCCGGTGTCCACATGAACGCAGATTCTGGCGTGCTCACATGGCCCAATCCAGTGCCGAGTAGCGCGCCCTACCTCGTGACCATTCGAGCCCTGAATGCCGTGGGCGGCGGCAGCGCGTCGTTCCGGTTGCTGGCCATGCCCGGAGACTACAACGCAGATGCGCGCATCGATCTGCGCGACTGGTCGCTGTTCGCGGGATGCGCGAATGGCCCCGGCGCCTCGCTCGCCGTTTCGTGTTCCTGCGGAGATGGCGACGCCGACGGCGATCTTGACCTGCGCGACGCCGCGTCCCTTCAGCGCGAGTTCGCTCCTTGACCTCGTTCTACAGTGGTCTGAACGGATCGGTATCTGATTCGCTGATCGCCACGTCAACGTGAGGCAAGGCATTCGCCAGCCGATCGCGGAGCGATGCCAGGACAGGCCGCTCGCTTGCCCAATGCCCCAGTGCAATCGCTGTGCAACCCAGCCGGGAAAATGTCAGCGCGTCGTGATGGCGTATTTCACCGGTGATGATGACGTCATCCCTGCCGAGTTGCGCCTTGAGGGGCAGCGACCCTGCCGCGCCCGCGACGATTACCGCGCGGTAGATCGTTCGTTTGGGGTCTCCGACAAGTTGCACATTGGCCGTCTTGGTAGATCTCCTCAGCTTCGCCGCGAGGGCCTCGAGGGTCACCGGTCCGGGGAACATGCCCACGCGCCCGATTCCTTGAACTGGCGGAGCTTGTAGCGGATAGAGGTCGAAGGCGGGCTCTTCGTAGGGATGGGCGCTGCGCAGCGCCGCGCACACCTTCGGCAAGGACTTCTGCGGGACGACTACTTCGATGCGCATCTCGTCCACCTGTTCAAGCTTCCCGCGCTTTCCGACCGTGGGGTTCGTGGATTCCCCGCCGAGAAACGTGCCCTGTCCGGCGAGTCGATAGCTGCAATGGCTGTAACCGCCGATGTGTCCTGCGCCGGCTTCGAACAGACCGTCAGCCACGCGGTCTAGATGGTCCGCAGGAACAAAGGTGATGAGCTTGAACAGCGTTCCCGGCGGTGGGGAGGCGAACTCCAGCGGCTCCGCATGCGCCAGCCCGCACAGGTTGGAAAGCGCGTCGTTCGTTCCGCCCTCGGCCGCGTCCAGGGCGGTGTGCGGCGCGTAGATGGCGATGCCCGCCTGGATGCACCGCAGGACGAGGGACTCCATGTCGCCGTCGGACATGATCAATCGCTTGACGGGCCGGAACAGCGGTGGATGGTACGTCATCAGAAAGTCGGCTTGGGACTTGACCGCCTCATCGACCACGGCCGGGGTCAGATCAATGCATAACATCGCGCGCTGGACACGTGCGGCGCGGTCGCCGACGAGAAGCCCTACGTTGTCCCAATCCTGGGCGAGCGACGGCGGCGCGATCCTGTCCATCGCGGATTCGACGTCGGCTACCGTCGCCGCCGCTTTGCCCCTCGTTCGCCGCGGAGTCGTGCTCCGCAGCCTCTTGGGTGTTGGTCGCTTCATGACAAACCGCATTCTCTTCGTACGTAATCGGTGAACGCATTCAGCAGCCGCTTACTCATTGAGCCGACTGCGCCTTCTCCGATGTCGCGCCGCTCGATTCGAACGACGGGGAGGACCTGAAAAACAACGTTCGTCAGAAACACCTCCTCAGCTTCGAGCAGGTCGTCGATGGACAGCACCTGCTCACGCGCTTCGATCCCAAGCGCGCGGGCGAGCGTCAACGTCGTGTCGCGAGCGATTCCGGGAAGCACGGGCGTGCTCAGTGGCGGTGTCAGCAGCGCGCCGTCGCGGACGAGGAAAACGTTGCTGATGGAACCCTCTGCAAGGTGATTCAGCGTCGTAAACCAGAGTGCCTCGAAACACTGCGCCCGCTGTGCTTCTCGAAGACCAAGCAAGCGGCCGAGGTAGGACGTACACTTGTGTCCCGCAAGCGGATCGGAAGGAGATGTGCGGAAACTGCACAGCTTGACCTGTACCCCGCGGGCATAGACCTCCGGCGGGGGTTGGGCCAGCGGGCTGACTGAAACGCAGACGTTTAGACGAGGTGCTTCGGTCGAGTCTCCGCCCCGCATCGATCCGGCAGAGACGGTAAGCCGCAGCCGCGCGGAGCGCAGCCCGTTGGCCCGTATGAGCCCGGAAAGATCATCGCCCGTTGGCAGAATTTCCGGGTGCAAGACGTGCAGCAGCACCTCCGCCGATCGACGGAGGCGACTCAGATGGTCGTCCAGCCGGAAGACGCGCTCCGATTCCGCCCGCATGGTTTCGAACAGTCCGGCGCCGTGCAGCCAGCCGCCGTCGTCGACGCCGACGTGCGCCTCGCTTTCGGGGACGAGTCGGCCGTTGTAGTACACGGTAGGTGTCATGATATGGAAACCTCCACGTCGCGGGCATGCGCCGGATCTTGGGGTCCGGCCCCGAGCGCCCGGAACATGCCTGAGGCTTTCGTCATGATTTCCTCGTACTCCCGCTCGGCTACGCCGTCCGCAACGATGGCTCCGCCCGCGTAGCAGTGAAACACGCCTCGGCGATGGATCATGGTCCGGATCGCCACATTGAGCGAGAGTGAACCATCCACGCCGATGCGACCGATCGACCCACAATACACGTCGCGCGGCGTCGGTTCCAGTTCGTCGATGATCTGCATCGCCCGGATTTTCGGCGCGCCGGTGACCGATCCGGGCGGGAACGTTGCGCGAAGCAGGTCCGCCCAGCCACGCCCTTCGGCCAGATGGCCGTGGATGGTCGCGACCTGATGGAACACGGTGGGGTGCTCTTCAATTGCCGCGGCTTCGACTACGCGGATGCTGCCGGGGCGACAAACGCGGCCAAGGTCGTTGCGCATGAGGTCGACGATCATCACCAACTCTGCTCGTTCTTTCACGCAGGTCTGCAGCTCGTCGCGGTGGATCCGGTCGACGGCGGGATTGCCGGTTCGCGGACGAGTGCCTTTGATAGGGCGTGTGATCACGCGCCGCCCATCGAGCTGCAGAAAGAGCTCCGGCGAGGAGGACAGGACGGCGTAATCATCATGCACCAGCAGGGCGCCGTGAGCCGGCTGACTGATATTCCTGAGACGCATGTACGCTTCAGTGTGTGACAGTTGGGAGCGGATCGCGAACCGCTGCGTCAGGTTGACTTGATAGACATCTCCGGCTTCGATGTGTCCTTTGATGCGCGCTACGTGTCGGCAATAGGCCTCATGGCTCATGTTCGATTCAATATCAGCGGGTGGCGCCGATGACGACTCATGGCCCAACGGAATCGATCGCTCTGCGATATTCCGCAGTCGCGTTTCCTGGGCACGGAGTCGATCTCGAAGTGCCGGCCGATTGCCGGACTGGGCCGAGCTTCGCGGCCAATCGATCCCGGCGGCGTACCACCGATTCTCGAGCCGGTCATACACCGCCATGGTGTCGTAGAATCGCAGATGGGCGAGCTTCGCCGGGGAGTGTCGATGCAGAACCGGAGCGGCGTCGCCTCGTCCCAATCCGGCCTCGTAGGCGAAGTAGCCTATCCATCCGCACGCGGGTCCATTGGGCTCTGCCACGCCGTGGTAATCCCCGAGCCTCTCTTGTACTTCCTGGCTTTGGTGACCAAACAACCTCGATGTGGCTTCGTGAAGTGCTTCGATGGCGTCGCCGTCGGAGTGCGACAACCACTTGAACTCATCAACGGGGTCGTCCGCCAGTATGCTGTATCGAGAGAACCGCGGATTCCCGTAAGCGCTTTCGAGAATGGCAGTTCCGTTGCGCGGAGCCAGCGCCGCAATCGCGGCGCCGATCTCGCACCGGACGGAAAGCCGTTCGAATTCCGTGATGATGGACGGCATGGGAGCTCCGAAACCGGCGGAATTCACCGTAGGAAAGTGTAAGCGAACCGATCCCGGCTGGCACGAAGCGTCCCGCGTTGACAGCGTCGTCCGCGCGGATTAGCGTGCGCGGTTTGGCGAGGCTGATTTCACAGGATCGGGTCGAAGGAGTTGGCAGTCATGTCGCTGGGAACCCCAAAAAGACGAGGTCTGAATCTTGTCGGCGGAACTTGGGGGGCGGCCTGGGGCCTGGTGTTGTTCTCCGCCGGGGCCTTCGCCCAGACTAACCCGCCGGCGCCCACAAGTCCTGTGGCGGGCGAAGTCACCGGTAATGATGTCTACGTGCGAAGCGGTCCTAGCTCGAACTATTATCCTGTTTCAAAACTGAACGCCGGCGACCGCGTGACCGTCATCGGACAGACCGGAGAGTGGTACGAAATCGTTCCACCATCGAACGTATTCAGTTGGATTTCGGCCGAGTACGTTGATACACCGGACAACGTTCATGGTGTCGTAAACGGCAACAACGTTCTTATCCGGGCCGGGTCCGATCTTCCGCCATTCGAGCGGCACCGTTCGACACTTCAGATGAAGGTATCTCGAGGTACGGAGGTGACGATTCTGGGCGAGAGTGCCGACGGCTACCTCCGTATCCGTCCGCCGAGCGGCGTGTCGGTCTGGATTTCTTCGAGCTTGGTGAATCTTGCCGGCCATGCCCCACCCGCCGGCTCGCAACCGACTTCGGTCGATTCCAACGCGCCATCTAGCGCTCCATCCAACCCGCCGACGTCGACCGCATCGGCACCGACTCAGCGAACTCAGAGGATATCGCCCTCGCGTCGTGCAACTCCGGTGATCATTACCGGGACGGATTCAGCTCTGAAGGGGTTGCCGAGCACGCCGGAGCGATTGCAACTCGTCGAGATTGAGCGGACGATCCAGCGGGAGATGGAAAAGGACGCGGACGCGCGGGATTTCGGAACAATCAGCAAAGAGTTGCGCGCGGTTGCAGACCAGAACGACGACGAGCTTGCACAGCGATACGCAGAAGCGAGGTTGCAACAGCTTGAGGAAATGGCTTCGCTGGACGCCGCCATCGCCCAGATGCGAAAGATCGATGAGCAAAGCGAGGAACTCCGCCTCCGGTACATTCAGCAACGGAGCACGATGAGCGCTCTGACTACGCCGACGCCGGCCGGTCTGGATGCCGAGGGTGTGCTGCGGGAAAGTGCGGTTTTTGCCAACTCGGCGACGCCGAAGCGCTTACGGCTCGTCGATGTCGATGGCGACAGGCCGAGAACCATCGCGTACGTCGAGATTCCGCCGGACATGACCATCGATCTGGACAAGTACCTTGGGCATCGTGTCGGGGTACGGTCCACCTCCAGCCGTCTCCAAACCGGTACGGTCGATCCCGTTCCCGTCTATGTTGTTCGCGAACTTGTTCTGCTGGATAATGACGACGCCTCCACGCAGGATCGTGGCTGATACCGACGTATGTATTGAGCGTCGCGATGGGAGTGACCGAGATGAAACGTCAATGGAAGAGGTGGACGCGCCGTTTCGTTTCTGTAGCAAGCGCGGCTGTGCTGCTTCAGGCGGGCAGTTGCAGCATCGACCAGCAGCAGATCGTTGCCGGGCTGGCCAATTCGATCATCGGCACCGTGGTGCAAAACTTCGTATTCAGCAGCTTCAATCTGATACCGTGATGCTTCGCCCGCGGAGTCCGGCCGCGGGCGCTAGCCACCATCGGCAGCGAGACGGCTGGTGACGGCGTCGACGATCATGCGCTCCATCCGACGGTCACGCCGGGCGAATTCCCAGACGACGTTCTGTTCGGCGGTGGAACCGGCCTCCGCTTCGATTGGCGTAACTCCCGGCCGATCATCTCCCCGCCAATCCTCAGTTGCCATGCGGTATGCCTGGGACACCTGCTGCTGCACGCGCGCCCGGCAATAGACTTGGTTGGCGCCGTCCGCTTCGACCACCCGAACGTCGACAATCATGCGCTGCGGGCGCGGCGTGCTTAGTCGCGCCGAGGTGATGAAATCCACATTGCGATTCGGAATCGGAACCGGCGCGGTCTGAATCAGGCCCGCAGCCCAATCGCGCGACTCGATCTTCAGTCCCTGCTCGATCAACGCTGATTCGACCGCAGCAAGCGCCAGCTCGCGAGGCACGGAGATCTCCGGACTCAAACTGTACTCGGTTGCTCGAGGACCCGTGGCACGGCAGCCGCCCAGCAGAACGGCCGTCACGATCCAGGCGAAGAATGCCGCTCGCTCCATGCCGCAAGGCCCTTTCCCGACAGGTTATTGAGAGGCCATCTGCACGCCGGCGAGCGCGATCGCGACGTTGTCGGTGAACTCGAAGACCTTGTCCAGCCCGGTGACCAGGAACAGGCCCCAGACGTTCGTATTGATCTCGCAGAGAACCAGACGGCGCTTCTCCGTCAGCAGCTTCTTGCGTAGCTTGAGCAGCTTTGCGATGTTGGAAGAATTGACGTAGTTGACACCCTTGAAGTCCAGAATGACCGCGGTTTGTCCATCGGCCTCACCCTGATCGATCAGCGCGTTAAGATCGTCAGTAAAGGCCGGGTCGTCTTGAAGGTCTACGACCAGGATGTTGTCGGACCAGCGCTCGATGGACACAAGGTGACTCCCCTTCGGACGATGTGACCTTAACGCGGCGACGCAGCTCTGTCAACGAACTTTGAGCGAGTTCCGGAGAAGGATTTCACCATTCCACTCCCCAAAAGCG
Organism: Phycisphaerae bacterium; assembly: GCA_024102815.1. Lineage (NCBI taxonomy): Bacteria > Pseudomonadati > Planctomycetota > Phycisphaerae > Phycisphaerae bacterium. The sequence continues at coordinate 58,868 of JAGFJJ010000032.1, read as the reverse complement.
GTTTCTCATCTTTCCCGTACAAGCGAGGCGCGATCCACGCCGGCTCGCTCCAGCAGTTCGGCCGCATCCGCGATCCACCGAAGTGCATCGTTGAAGTAGCCGGCCGTCGGCCGCAACGATTCCTTCTTCGATGACCAGTATGTATTGAACGCGTACATGTAGAGTTCCCGGACGTACTTGCTCGCAATGCTGGCAAGCGCGATCGGAAGGTGCTTATTCTCTCCCCCGACGGTGAAATCAATCTCCATGGACAAGCCGTCGCACGTGACGGAATAGCGGCTCGATTCCGGAGCCTCCTCGAGGACGGAGAGATTTCCAGGCCAGGAAAGCCCGATCCACTCCCGATAATGCACGCGACCTCCAAGACGATCCACGTGTACGAGAAGCGATTCGCCGGGAACCAGCAGCCGGATCCGCTCGACGACCCGGAGCACTTGACCCAGCAAGACGACGGCCTTGTTCCGCGTGGCCCGGAGCCTCCGATTGAATTCGTCCTCCAGGAGCGTCTCACTGACCAGGGCGACGGGCACGATTCCGCCCTCCCGGCAGTCGCGGAGGACGGCGTTGGCACGTGTTCCGACGTCTCCCGTGTCCGGGGCGAGGGGCAGCGCGAACCCCGTTTCGGCATACCAGGGCTGGGATCCTGCCGCCTTCAGGGCGTGCGGGGCGAGGTATTCGAGCAGCTCGCTGAAGAATCGCGGCCGGACACCCGTTGTTGCCAGCATGACCAGGAAGGCGCGTTCAAGCAGGGACAATCCGTTCGGTCCCAAGCCAGGTTTGTACAGGATTTTGCTGTCCGCGATGGCGAGCTTGCGGCCGCGCGGCGTCGGTTTCCGGGAGCAGGTTCGACGCAACCGCGTCCACAGGCATTCCCGGGCCTGGTCATCGGGAACACGGAACGCGGTGCCGCTCACCACCAGCGGTCCGAGCATCGGGCCGTAACCCGCTTCATCGATGCCGACGACCACGGCCATGCGGTCAAGTCCTGTTCTGCATCACTTTCCGAATCCGCCCGACATGCGATCACATTGAGTCCTCGCGTGCGGAAACGATGTGAAAGCGAGGCCAGACTATGCCCACGTTCTCTGCGTGACAAGGCTTGCGCACAGGCCGCGCGTTCCTGGTTGTGATATCCTGTGATCGGATGCGTCTCACTTGCCGCCCAAGCACATGGGCTTGAGTGCCTTGAGGAGTCGCTTGCCGGTCGATGAAGAGAAATCGAGGGGGTCGCAATGAAACAACTGGTTTGCGCGACCCGAAGCGAGGCGAATGCGGTCCAGCAAACGCTCGATGCGGCGGATGCAGGTCGGTGTATCCTGGGTTGGCGCGCCCACTTTGTCGTTGATGATGATGAGGTCGCTTTCGACCAGCCCGTGGTAGGGCGGACTGAGCTGGATTCGCGTAGCCAATTCGTCCCCGAGCGGCGAGTGGAGGAAGCCCCGTAGCTGTGTTTTCGAGAGTGCGCTCCGCTCTTCGTGCGTGTCGCCGTCGTCCATCAACTCGTCGCTGAAGAGTCCGAAAATCTCCGAGGCAAAGGCCTGCGTGTCATCCAGAACACGTTGGAGCTCGACGGCCGCCCGCTGGGGATCGCGAAAAATGTCACCCAGCGACTCCGGAACCGGCATGACAAACACCCGGTGGTCGTAGGGGTAGGCCCAGCGGAGGATGGGCTCCGCGTCGGCCTCGACCACGACGGAACCGTAGCGGTCCTGCTTGTGAAGTGCGGTCAGCGTTTCGCCCAGGAGCTCAAAGATGCGTTCATCGTCGTATTCCAGCCACCGGGCGGTCGCCACGCCACAGTCGCCATTGGGCTTGGCGGACGGGGGAGGCCGGGTCTTGTCGCCGCCGGACTTGACCAGCCGGATGTAGTGCGGCGGCCGCTTCCAGAGCTGGTCGATCATGGCGCGGATGAGCGTACTCTTGCCGCAGCGTCGCAATCCGCTGACGAACGTAACGCAAAGGCCCATAATCGACTTGCTCCCAACCCCTGTCCGCTTTCGTCCGTGCGTCGCAGGCTACGGTCATCATACGCCCGACAAGACCAGATTTCACGTTGCGCAAGCGTCCGGGAAAGTGTGGTACTGTGCTGAATTGTCGCCAGTTCAGAACGAATGCCGGAATTGGCCACAGCCAGGCGAAAAGATGGGCTTCTTACCGAACGCCAAGCGGATCGGTCGAGCGGGCTTTGCGCAGGGCGAGGATCAACTCGATTTCCCCGACCGGACGCTCTTCCCGATGGGCAATCTCAGCGGCGCTGAGTCCCTGATCGGCGAGGCGGTGAATCTCGGCATGCGAATCCGGCGCTGCGTTTGCGGACGGCGCTGCATGGTTGGGATCACCCTCTGGACCATCGACGACCACGTCGAGCGCCGGGGCATGGCCGTCCGCGTTCATCGCTCGATCGAGCTTCTGGATGCGCTCGTCGGCCGCGCGAATCAGCGCCTCGAGCCTCGCGAATCGCGTGTCAAGCTGGCCATGAACCTGCCGGGCGACGCGGTCAAGCTCCAGAATGGCTTCCTCCACTTCCCGACGTGAAGCATCCGCATGGGCGTTTCGAGATTGATACAGCTCTCGCGCGTTGGGGCCGGGAAGTCCGGTGTGGGTCTGAATCCGCCGTCGAGTAATCATCATGAGAATCGTCAGGGCGACGATCAGTACGCCCAGCAGGCCCAACTGACCGGGGCTGATCCAGGCGGCAACCACGTGCACGGACTGCTCAATATGGGTTCGGGCGGCGGCGCTTTCCAGTAAGCTCATGGCATGACGTCCCTGTCGGATGAGTTCGATCGACCGCCGGGTTTAGCCGCGCCCCGGCCTGCTTTGCCACGCGAGCCGGGCGGTCTCAAGAATGACCCGCAGCGGAATTCCCTCCCGCAGGGCGGCTTCACGGCAGTCCTCGTATTCCGGACTTGCGGTGACGATTGTGCCGCCATGCTCCGCGAGCTTCACGCGAATCGGCCCATACGCCGTTTGTACGGTTTCGATGCGCCGGTGGAGCTTGGCCCGCTGCACTTGAAACTTGCGAATACCCAGCGTCGGGGTTTCGGCAAATATGATTTTCTCGAACTCGGCCGTGCGTTGCACGTCGCAGAGCACGGTCAGAAGAACGCCCGCGCGTCCCTTCTTCATCCCTATCGGCACGGTGTAGACATCCAGTGCACCCGTGGCGAGCAGCCGTTCCGTGGCGAAAGCGACCGTCTGCGGCGTGGCGTCGTCCAGATTGGTCTCCAGGATGCTGACAAGGTCGGATTCCCCGGAGGCGGACGATTCTCCGATCAACACCCGCAGGAGATTGGGGCGGTGCCGACCCTCCCGCGTCCCGGCTCCATACCCCGTGGACTGAAGCCGCATGGCAGGCACCGGACCGTAACCCTCGGCCAGCGTTGTCAGAATCGCGGCGGCGGTGGGGGTGGTCAGTTCGCCTGTTTCCTCAGAGGCCGCGATGGGAACCCCGTGGAGGAGCTCGGCCGTCGCCGGAGCGGGAACGGGCATCACGCCGTGCTCGCAGGTTATGGTTCCCGATCCGACCGGCAGGGGCGAACAGTCCACCCGTTTGATGCCCAGGAGCTCCAGGCAGATCGCCGCTGAAGTCACATCCAAAATGGCGTCGACGGCACCGACTTCGTGAAAATGGACTTGCTCCATGGCACAACCATGCACCTTGGATTCGGCCTCGGCGAGGCGTCGGAAGACGGCGATGCTCGTGGCTTGGGCCCGTTCCGATAGCGAGGACCGCTCAATGATTTCCACGACATGCTTGAGGTGCCGGTGCGGACGGGGGGCGGAAGCATCGAGCTCGACGCGGAAGCGGGTGCCGGCGAACCCCTGCTTCGAAACCTTGCCGATCTCCAGTTGGTAACCGGCGAGTCCGAGCGAATCGAGCTGACCTCGGAGGGCGTCAGGGTCGGCACCGGCGTCAATCAGGGCCGCCGCGATCATGTCGCCGCCGGCCCCGCTGAAGCAATCGAAATAGGCAATCCTCATGGTTCTGCTCTGATATTTCCGTACGACGCTACCGGCGGGGGATGTCCATTGCAATATGGATAGATCCGCCGTCCGGGATGAACCGAGCCGAGGCTTCGGCGAGGCGGGAGCCGGACAAGCCGGGCGGCGGTCGGCTGAGCAGGGGTACCAGAAAGATCCCGTTTGCTGTGGAATTCTGGTTCGAAGTCTCGGCGATCCCCTGCCGACTCAGTGTCCGTTGGAGTCAGGGAATCGGCGGGCTCCGGGCGTGGAAAAAAACGCAATAATTATCCTCAGAAAATCGTTGACTTTTTCTGTCCGTACGGTTTAATCCCCGCGCAATGGTGGTCCCGCGCGATGAGTCACAGTATCGCCCGTGTGTAACTCGGTCGGGGACGAAGCGGCGGCGTTCACCTGAGGTTGTCCAAGAGAAAATGGACGAGCACTCCTGCGGCTCCGAACCGGAGCCTGGCGGTTACCGCCCCATCGTAGCGTCCCTTACTGTGCTGGATAACACGCCTCCGATACTCCCGCCGAGGAACGGGAACGCGCGCAGGCGACGATCGACGGGTCAGCGTGCTCGTGCGCCAGGCGCCGAGCAGCCAAGTCCGATCATCGACGAGTTCCGCCGGAACTTCTATCCCGAAGCAACGATCGAGGAGTGGAGTGACTGGCGCTGGCAGTTGCGCAAACGCATCCGCGAACTCGACGGATTGGAGCGCATCTTCTCGCTCTCAACGGATGAACATTCGGCAGTTGAAGCGCTTGGCGGTCGCTTGCCGGTTGGGATCACGCCATACTACGCGGCGCTGATCGATCGGAGCGATGCCGACGACCCTCTTCGCAGGACGATGATTCCGCTACCGGGTGAGTTCATCACTGGGCCGGGGGAAGCCGACGATCCGCTCGCAGAAGACGCCTACATGCCCGTTCCGGGGCTGGTTCACCGCTATCCGGATCGCGTGCTCTTTCTGGTAACGAACTTCTGCGCGACCTATTGTCGTTATTGCACAAGGGCGCGGTTGGTCGGGCAGACCGGTGAGTACCATTTCAACGCGCGCCAGTACGAAGAGGGTATCGAGTACATCAGGAGCCATCCCCAGATCCGCGATGTGCTCCTTTCCGGCGGCGATCCGCTGACGATGAGCGACGACCGCATCGAGTGGATTCTGTCGCGATTGCACGATATTCAGCACGTCGAATTCTTGCGCATCGGATCCAAGATCCCTGTGGTGTTGCCGCAGCGGATAACGCCGGCACTGTGTAACATGCTTCGGCGTTACCACCCGTTCTGGCTGAGTATCCACTTCATGCACCCCAGCGAAATCACGCCCGAAGTGGCCCGGGCCTGCGGGAGGCTGGCGGACGCCGGAATTCCCCTTGGGGCGCAGATCGTTCTGACCCGTGGTGTAAACGACGATGTGGACACCATGAAGCGGCTCGTCCTCGGACTGCTTCGCATTCGCGTCCGCCCATACTACATCTACCAGTGCGACCCCATTGCCGGCTCCGCCCACCTGCGGACGCCGATCGAGAAGGGACTCGAGATCGTCTCCGGACTGCGCGGCTACGTAACCGGGTATGCCGTCCCGACGTTTGTCGTGGACGCTCCCGGCGGCGGCGGAAAGATTCCCATTTATCCTGAGACACTGGCCGGGCGCGATGGGGAGTTTGTCGTGTTGCGGAATTACGAGGGGAAGACGTTCAGGTATTACGATCCGGAAACGCAGGTGTCCCGTGGCTAACGAAAGCGGCGGTTCGCAGCTCTGGGGCTGTGCCTTGCACGCCCGGATGGGAAAGACGTGTTGCCAGGAGTGCGAAGTCCTTGTCACCGTCGGCGATAGGCAGCGAATCGCCGAGCAGACCGGCCGGGAGGATTTCTGGGAGCACAAGGCTCCGGACAATCCGGCCTATCTCGATCAGGACGACGACCCCAACTGGTTGAAATGGGCATTCCGGCCCGATGGAACGCGTCCCGTGCTCAAGCGCCATTCTTCCGGCGATTGCGGATTCCTCGGCCCGGAGGGATGCGTATTGTCCTTGGAAATCAGGCCGATTGTCTGTCGCCTGTTCCCCTACACGTACACCGAGCGGGGCATTGACGGCGTTTCGGATGCTTGTCCGAAGGAAGTCATTCCGCCGGGCAGCACCATACTTCAGGTTCTGGACATGCGTCGCGAAGACGCCGACCGATGGCACGCCCAGCTCTACGCGGAGCTGCGCACCGGGACATCATGCGATGAAAATCGGGCTTACCTACGATCTGCGTGACGCATACCTTGCCGCGGGCTACAGCGAGGAAGAAACGGCCGAGTTCGATCGCGGGGAAACGATCGACGAGTTGCAGTCCGCGCTGGAATCGCTCGGACATGACGTGGATCGCATCGGCCATGTTCGTGAATTGGCCGCGCGCCTCGTATCCGGCGATCGCTGGGAACTCGTGTTCAACATCGCCGAAGGGCTCCGTGGCTTCGGACGCGAGGCGCAGATTCCCGGGCTTCTGGATGCATTCGAGATTCCTTACACCTTTTCCGACCCGCTCACCTCATCTCTGACGCTGCACAAGGGCTTGACCAAGCGTGTCCTTCGGGATTGCGGATTGCCCACGGCTCCTTTTGCGGAGGTAAGTGACGAGGCGGATGTGGATCATGTCGACTTGCCGTATCCGCTTTTCGTCAAGCCCATCGCGGAAGGAACGTCCAAGGGAATCGACGGAACGTCGCGCGTCAGCAATATGGATGAGTTGCGCCGTGTTTGCCGGCGGATCATTCGCGACCTGCATCAGCCTGCGCTGGTAGAGAGCTTTCTCTCCGGGCGGGAATTCACCGTGGGCGTTACGGGAACGGGACGGCAGACTCGCGCGGTCGGCACGCTGGAGGTCGAGCTGCTTGCCGGTGCCGAGGACCACGCCTGCACCTATGTGAACAAGGAGCGCTGCGAAGAGCTTTGCCGGTACGCGCTGGCGCCGCGATCGATCGCAGAGGACGCTGAATCGATCGCCATTGCCGCTTGGAGGGCTTTGGGCTGCCGAGACGGCGGCCGGGTCGATCTGCGCGCCGATGCAGCGGGCTCGCTCCATCTGCTCGAGGTGAATCCACTGCCCGGGTTGCATCCCACGCATTCTGACCTGCCCATGCTTTGCACGGCAGTCGGAATGCCCTACCACGAGCTGATCGACAGAATCGTCCGTTCCGCCATGCAGCGCATTCCGAGCGACGGCCGCGCTGTTCGTGCTGCGGCGGTGGCGGCGCCGGCATGAACGTGGTAATCCTGCACGATGTCGTCACTGACGCCAGTCGGCCGGACGAGGCGGACGGGCTGCATCAGGCGGACCTTGTCGAAAGCGCCTTGGCCAAGCTCGGGCACCGCGTGCAGCGCATGGCCGTGGGTCTCGATCTTGAAGGACTCTCGCAGCAACTCGAATCCGCCAGGGTTGATCTGCTGTTTAACCTCGTGGAGTCCGCTGGGGGATCGGGGAGGTTCATCTCATTCGTCCCGGCGTTACTCGAGGCCCGGAGGTTGCCTTTCACCGGAAGTGGAAGTGCTGCGGGCTTTCTCACGACCAACAAACCACTGGCCAAGTCGTGGCTGGTTCAGGGGGGCATCCCGACGCCAGCCTGGCGGCTGCGCAGCGGAACGTCGCCATGCGATTTGTCTGTCCCGGCAACCTGTATCATCAAGCCCGTCTGGGAAGATGCTTCCGTCGGCGTGGATGATAATTCGATTATCCGTGTCGATAGCCTGAAACAAGTTGATGCGGCGCTGCAGCGTGCATCCGAACAATGGGGCGATGTGTTCGCCGAACAGTTCGTCGAAGGCCGCGAGTTCAATCTATCCCTGCTCGCCGCAGGCAGCGGTGCGGTGGAAGTTCTGCCTGTGGCCGAGATTCAGTTCATGGACTACCCTCGAGAAAAGCCGCGTATCGTCGGCTATCGGGCCAAGTGGGATGAACGCTCCTTCGAGTATCATGCGACGCCGAGGCGATTTGAATTCCCCTCGTCGGACGGGCCGCTTCTGGAGCGACTTCGCGATCTCGCCCGGGGATGCTGGCGACTCTTCGATCTTCGGGGTTACGCCCGCGTGGATTTTCGCGTGGACGAACACGGACGGGCCTGGGTCCTGGAAGTCAACATGAACCCGTGCATCTCGCCAGACGCCGGCTTCATGGCCGCCGCGCAGCAAGGCGGATTATCTTCGGAAAAGGTGATCGAGCGCGTCGTCGCCGCCGCGGTGGTATTGCCAACACGACAAGACGAAACTCGCCATGCTTAGAATCCGTCGCGTCTTCGATGATCTGCTTCCCATCGACGCCCGCGAAATCGCCGCTGTGCAGCAGATGCTCCGCGACCAGTTTCCGGGCATTTCCGAAGAGGAAATCGAAGGCCTGCCCCAGAAGCTGCGGAATCCCTTCAAGCACAAGTTCAGAGCCTTTCTCTACGTTTGCGACGATACCCAGGGTAATGTGCGCGGCGCAGCCCTGATCTCCCACGAGCCGGAATTGCGATTCTGGTTCATGGACTACCTTGCGGCGGTCACGCGCGGGACGGGCGGTGGCGTGGGTGGGGCCTTGTACGGCAGGGTGCGAGAAGAAGCGGCGGCCGGCAAGTCCATCGGAGTTTTCTTCGAGTGCCCTCCGGACGAACCCGAACTTGTTTCCGATCCGGCTCTTCTGAAGCAGAACATCGCCCGACTGCGCTTCTATGAACGCTTCGGTGCCCGCCCGCTGATTGGAAACGACTACGACGCCCCCCTCAGACCGGGACAACGGGATCTTCCGTTTCTCATGTACGATGATCTTGATTCCGGCAGGCGAATCGGAGTGGAGGAAGCCCGGCGCATCGTCCGGGTCATTTTGGAGCGAAAGTACGGTCACATCTGTACGCCCAAGTATATCGCCGGTGTGATTGCTTCCTTCCGGGACGACCCCGTCGAGCGCCGCCCGTTCCGATACATCACGCCGGAGTCGGAGCACATGCCGTCCACGGCGCCGAAGGCGCCTGTCCGGGCGCGCATTGCCCTGGTGGTCAATGACAAGCACGACATCCACCACGTTCGCGAGCGGGGCTATGTCGAAGCGCCGGCGCGCATCGCGGCGATCCGCGCGGAAATCGACAAGACGGGCCTGTTCCACGAAGTGCGACCGCGCGACTTCGGCGAGAAGCACATTCTTGCCGTCCACGATCGCGGGTTTGTCGAGTACCTGAAACGGGCGTGTGAGTCGATTGCTCCGGGAAAGTCCGTCTATCCGTATGTCTTCCCGATTCGCAATCAGACGCGACCTCCGAAAGAGCTCCTCGTGCGCGCCGGTTACTACTGCATCGACACCTTCACGCCGCTCAATCGCAACGTGATCCCCGCGGCCAAGCGCGCCGTCGATTGCACGCTTACCGCTGCGGAGGAGCTCCTCAGGGGGGAACGCTTGGCCTACGCGCTGGTTCGTCCGCCGGGCCACCACGCGGAACGGAAGTCGTTCGGTGGATTCTGCTACTTCGCCAACGCGGCGATTGGTGCTCATTTCCTGACGCAGTACGGCAAAGTGGCGATCCTGGATATTGACTACCACCACGGCAACGGCCAGGAGGAGATCTTCTGGAACCGCTGCGACGTTCTCACGGTCTCCATTCACGGACACCCCAGCTTCGCATACCCCTACTTCAGCGGATTCGAGGAAGATCGCGGCGGCGAAGGTGCGGAAGGGTTCAACGTCAACCTTCCTCTGCCGGAGAAGATTCCCGTGCAGCGCTACCACGCAACGCTGAAAAAGGCGCTGGCAAAAGTCCGGGCGTTTGCGCCGCGCTTTCTCGTCGTGGCCTTGGGCTTCGATCCTGCCAAAGGCGATCCTACGGGGACGTGGACACTCGGCCCGCGCGACTTTGAGGAGAACGGCCGCCTCATTGGCCGGATGAAGATCCCCACGCTGATTGTCCAGGAAGGTGGCTACCGGACCCGCACGCTCGGAATCAACGCGAGGTCGTTCTTCACCGGCTTGGCGGAAGGACAGTTCGCGACAGACGATACGGCGACTACCCGCCCGGCGACCACAAAGGAGCGGAAATCTGCCCCTGGGGAGGGCCGGCCGCAATGACAGCGCATGGTCAGGAGTCGAACACGCGTATCGAGTTCCGCGACAAATTGCGCCCGACTGACGTTCCCGCTATCCGAAGTATCGTGGAAGCAACCGGGATGTTCAGCGCGGAGGAAGCTGACGTCGCTGCGGAACTGGCCGAGGAGTTCCTTCAGCGGGGCGACTCCTCCGGCTATCGCTTTGTCATCGCGGAATCGGCCGGCTCCGTTGTGGGATACGCCTGTTTCGGGCCGATTCCCTGCACGCGCTCGAGCTTTGATCTGTACTGGATCGCGGTCGATCCCCACAGCCAACGACTCGGCCTCGGGCGCCGGATCATCGGGCAGGTGGAGTCTCGTGTCGTCTCGACCGGCGGAACGCGAATCTACGTCGATACCGCCGGCCGAGACGAGTACATCCCAACACGGGCCTTTTACGAACGGATGGGCTACGTCTGCGCGGCCGTATTGCCGGATTTCTACGCCCCGGCTGATGCCAAGGTCATCTATGCGAAGGTGCTTTGAATTGAAGGAGAGTTCGGCGGGGCACCGAGCCTTAACCTTTCCCTGAGCTTTACAGCGGGCGACGCGACTCGAACGCGCAACATTCAGCTTGGAAGGCTGATGCTCTACCAATTGAGCTACGCCCGCAAAGCGCCTCCACCTGAGGCCGTGTCGGACGCTGCTTCACACGAGAACGCGCAGCCCGCGCCGGACACGACAAGGAAGATAACGGTTTCGCACGGCCGAACAAGTCCCCCGCGGCGGATTCCACTGCCGTAGAAGCGGGTGTTCACGCGTTCCGCCTGCTCCGGCAGGAATCTGGGCTTCGGCGCACGGCATTGCCGGCGAAGGGGCTCGCGCCCGCGTTTCGCCACATTCGTTGAATGATCTGTCACGCAGGTGCCGAGGACCGAGCATTTGCGGAACACCACGCAAAAGCGGCCAGGGCCACGACGTAACAGGCCGCACCCACCAGGAACGCCGTCGAGATCCCGCTGGCGAGGGCGATCGCCACGCCGAGGACTGAAGCACAGACGGATGTCGCCCCGTTCATGCCCCATAGCCACGGCGTGATGGCCGGTGCCCGGCGCGTCGCCAGACGCATTCCCAGCGGGAATGCCATCCCCATGAACATTCCGACGGGAAACAGCGCAAGCACCGACAGAAGGATCCGAAAGCTGGTGGCCGCACCCTCGTATCGCCGCATGAGCATCGGCATGAGTACGGCAAACGCTCCCAGGCTTACCAGGATCAGCAGCAGGCGGTTCAGCGTGCTGCGGCGGAGTCGATCGTCATCGACGCGCCCCGTCAGGAAGCTGCCGATTCCGCTCGAGACCAGCAGCGTAAAGAGAAGTACCGACAGCCCGTAGGTCGGGTGGCCGAGAAAGACGATCATTCGTTGGACCTGCGCGATCTCGACCAGCATGAAACCCAGCCCGATTGCGCAGAAGAAAACGAAGAAGGGCAGAGAGCCCCGCAGGTCGCCGCGGCGGGTTGTCAGGGCAAGCGGCAGAACAATGCACGCGGCCGACAGGAACACCACGCACACGAACAACCCGGCCACCGTCAGCACCGCGACGACGTTGGGCGTATTCGGACCCTGTTTCCACAATTCCGGACGGGCCGCGTCCTTGAGCCGAAGCATCTGGAAAAAGAACGGCTTGTCGTCGGTGGGCGGCGCGATGTTCAGCGGATACTCGGCATATAGCTCCGGCAAGTCAGTCGCCCGGGCGATGCGCGCGAGATTCTCATCGTCCCCGAGTTCGGGTGTGAGGACGATTTCGAAGTCCATCCGGTCCGCCCATTCCTTCAGGGCCGTCAGTTCGTTCGCGGTGAAGGGGGTTCGATTCAGCAATAGCGTCCCGACACCGACTCCATCCGGCAATTCGCGCGGTATCCACCACGGCGTCTGGCGGAAGATCTTGCGGATGATCACCAGATGATCTCGCGGATTCTCGATCCCCGCGGCGGCGAGCGTCTCGGCCGCCAAAGCCGTGAGGCGGTACATCTCCGCGGGGCGGTGTTCAAAGTACCAGCGTGACACGGAGAGTAATCCCGCCGGCGCCAGGCGGCTGAGGAAAAGATCCCAGGCTTCCCGCGTGTAGAGCTGGTTCTCCGAGAGCACGAACGCTCCGGCGGCGGTCGCGGCCCACGTATCGATCAGCGAGAGCTGGATGATGTCGAAATGCCGATCGGTCCCGGCCAGAAAGCTGCGGGCCTCGTCGTGAACGAATTGAACACGGGGATCACGGTCCAAGTGCCCCGTGAACTCCCCGTACTTTCCGATTGCCGTCTCGAGAATGTTGCCGTTGAGCTCCACTGCCAAAACGGCGCGCTGGTCGAACGCGAGGGCGGAGAGAACGTCGCGGCCGCCCCCCGCGCCGATGACGAATACGTCGGCGTCATGCCGGACGATGTGGGCCGCGTTGGTTACGTCAAAACGCAGGTGTTCGACTTTCCGGAAGTCGCCGTCGAAACGTGTCATGGGCGTCCCGGCCAGGCCGTCGATCAGCAGCATGTACTGATCAACCGAGAAATCCGCCGGCAGCTTGTCGCTGAGGCCCCAACCGAACGGCTTGCGGTAGGGCTCGCGATTCCGCTTGGAGTCGCCCAGTACCGTGACGCGCGAGAACGAGTTCCATTTCTCGTACAACGGTGGAGGGGATTCGAGCTGGCCCTTTACCCACATGAGGCGGATGAGCGGCGACTGAAGGCGGACGAGCTCCGCGTGAAGGAGTGCAAACGCCGCAATCGACAAAGCGACCGTGAGCGTCGCCCGCCGGACTTGCCGCTGGCCCGCGTCCAGGGCGAAACACCATGCTCCCATTCCCGCAATCGCGGCAATGAAAAGAACCGTCGTCGGACCGTCGCTGAACGGAAGCATCAATACGACAAGGATGCAGCCGGTTGCCGCGCCGATCAGATCGGCGGCGTACAATTGGCCCACCTGCGAGGGAAACCGGGTCAGCGCCGCGGCCATGCAGATCCCGCTGAAGACGAATGGTACGGCGATCACGAAGTACTTGAACCCGATGGAGAACAGGCCGGTGAGCGAAAAGTGAAATACCGAAGGGACAACCAGTTGGACCAGGAAGCAAATGACCAGGGAGACGGAAAACGCCAAGGCGCTGAGCGCCATTTGCCGCCTCACGCGCTCGTCCGTGAACTTTTCCGGGAAGAGATAGATCAGGATGGCTCCCACGGTCATCCCGAACATCGCCACGGAAATGGCCATGAAGGCGAAATGGTAGAGCATGGTCACGCTGAAAATGCGCGTGAGCAGGACTTCGTGGCTTAATGTCGCCAGGGCGACCAGAAACAGCCCGACGTAGGTCGAACCGCTTGCGCGTAGAGGCTGGCTCAAGGAATGTCTCTCCGATGAATCAGGCCCAATGAGGCGTTTGGCAGCGGCGCTTCTCGCCGGAACGCCGAAGCAGCGTAGTCTACCGGACCCGATTCAGCAAAGATATCCCCTCAAACTGCCGGCTTGCGCGAGAACATCGCCGCTCCAATCAGGTTGACCGGCACGATCAGTACCAGAAACGGCAGATGGTACCAGAGGGGCATTTCGTTCCAGACCGAGGCCTGAACGCCGATCCCCGTGGCCAGGAGGAGCAGGCTGCAAATCAGGGCATGCCGGCCGGGAGCCCGTCGGGCAACAGCGCCGGCCGTCGCACCGGATGCAAGCGATGCAAACACGCTCACCGCCAGAAGCAGCAGGAGCACGCCGGTCCGTGAGGTCATGCCCGTTTCTTCGAAGGCGTCCGGCATGGCCGCCTGAATTCCTGCGCCCGAGGCCAGCCAGATGACCGTCCAGACGATGTACCCGCCAATGACCGAAGCGATTCCTCGAACCATTTCCTCTCTCCTTTGTCCGCGCGGCGCGATGCTGCGCGATCACCCTCCCCAACCGCGATCAGAGCGGCCAGTTCTCGCTGTGGCACTTCTTGCCGAAGATAAAAGGCATGACGAACGGCCCCATGACCGCCTGCATGGCATAGCCGAACCGAACGCCGAACGGTGGCTTGCCGGTCTCCACGACGACTTTCAGCGTGTCCACGATCGTCTTGCCGCCGGTAGTCATATGCTTGGCGGTTTGCGTGCCCTTGGGCATGTCATCGACGGTCAACGTAAACTCCACGCTGTCGCTTACTTCCTTGAGGTCGTAGGTTACTTTGCAGGGCGGATCGGGAAGCGTCGTGAACTTGAACGTGTGCGAGAATCGGTGGGGCGGGTCGAACTCCAGGACATCACCGACGACGATGACATATTTGCCGTTCGCCGAGCGCATCTGCATCTTCCCGCCCGGCTTCAATCCGTTGGTATGCAGGCGGGCGTTGAATATCGCCTTCTGAAGAGAATCGGTCTTGGTGATCTCCTGCCAGACGTCTTCGATCCGGCCCCGGATGTGCACCTTGAACACGGCACGTTCCGTTTCGCTCATTTGCGCTTCCCTTTCCTGTTCTTGGCCTCGATGCGATATTTGATATCAGTCAGCGCCCCGGCCCACAGGGCGCTGTATGCGGTCGTCCAGCGTTCGTAGATCATCCGAATGGGGACCGTGTTCACGCGGAAACGACGGTCCCGTCCTTTCTTTTCGGAAATGACCAACCCGGCGGTCTCCAGCACGCCCAGGTGTTTCATCACGGCAATGCGGCTCACCTCGAAGTGCGCCGCGATGTCGTTGACGTTGCAACCCGGACTGTTGCGCACGATGTCGAGCATCCTCCTCCGAGTCTTGTGCGCCAGCGCCTGAAAGACCGCGTCCATGGATTCAGGCTTCATATGTAACCATAAGGTTACATGAATCCGCGACGGCTGTCAAGCGTATTCCAAGCCGGATTCCCCCAAAAAAAACCTTACCCTGTACGCCGCGCAGGCGTCGGCTGGGAACCGGCGCGCGCCGAAGAAGGGAGTCGCGGGGGAGCGGCCGCCGCGTTACGACTGGTCGAGAAGCTCGCGGACCCGGCGCAGCAGGTCGGCGGCCCGAAAAGGCTTGCCGATCCAGGATGTGCTCGGCAGCTCATCGAGACCCAGAAGGTCCGACGAATAGCCCGTCATGTACAGGATGCGAACCTGTGGGACAAATTGGGATATTTTCTCGGCAAGCTGCCGGCCGTTCATGTTGGGCATGATGATGTCGGTCAGCAGGAGATCGAGATTTCCCCCGATTCGCCGTGCCGCATCTAGGGCCTCGCGTGAGTCGCTCGCCGCAATCACGTTATATCCCTGCTCGGTAAGCGTGTTCCGCACGAGCTCCAGGACTTCTTTTTCGTCCTCGCAAACGAGGATCGTTTCCCCGCCCTTGGGGTCGCTCGTGACGCGCGTGTGAGGCTCGGTCCCGGATGCGACCGGGCTGCGCGGCAATCGCACGCGAAAGAGGCTTCCTTCTCCGGGCCGGCTCTCGACCGTTACATCCCCCCCGCATTGTCGGATGATGCCGTAAACCGTGGAGAGGCCCAGCCCCGTTCCCTTTCCCTTGGCCTTGGTGGTGAAGAAGGGCTCGAAGATGCGCTCGATGACCTCCGGTGGCATGCCGACGCCGTTGTCCCTGACTTCAAGGAACACGTACCCGGCCGCGCCATCCGCGTCGCGATCTTTGCCCAGGTCCTTTTCGGCTCGGGTCCGAATATCCAGCTTTCCACCCTCCGGCATGGCGTCGCGGGCATTGACCACGAGGTTCAAGAGGACTTGCTCGAATTGTCCCTGATCGGCCCGAACGGGAAGCGGTTCATTGTCGAGATCCATGGAAAGCTGGATTCGCCTGCCGGCAAGGCTCCGCAGCATGGCCTCCATTCCCCGGACGAGGCTGTTCAGATCAACAACCGCCAGCTTGGCCGGTTGTCGCCGGCTGAACGCGAGCAATTTGCTGATGAGCGAACCGGCTCGTTCGCCGGCGGACTGTTTGAGTTCCAGGCTTCCGATCAACGATCGATCGTCGAGAGTTCTTCCTTCCTCGTACGAGATGAGCAGCCTCTCCGTATTGCCCAGAATAATCGCCAGGAGATTGTTGAAATCATGGGCAACACCGCCGGCCATCTGGCCAAGGGCATCCATCTTTTGCGATTGACGAAGCTGGTCCTCGAGTTCCCGGCGTCGCGTGATGTCCGTGGAGACGCCGAGCATGCGGTTGGCCTTGCCGTCCGGGTCAATGATCGGCCGTTTGACCGTCTGCAGCCAATGCTGGCGTCCCGTGTGGTCGGTGATCTCCTCCTCCAGCACGACTTCCTCCAGCGTGTCCATCACGTGGAGATCGACCCGCCGAAAGAATGCCACTTCCTCGGGATTCTTGTTGAAGTCAGCATCAGTCTTTCCGATCAGCTCCGCGATGGGAGCGCCGTACAGATCGGCGACCGTCTTGTTCACCAGAATGAAACGCCCGCCCCGGTCCTTGGCAAAGATGAGCGTGGGGCTGATGTCCAGGATCTGCCGCAGGAATTCGCCGTCGGCCCCCAGTGCGACGAGAGCATCCTGGTCGACCGGCGGTACAGGTTCAGTTCCACCCATCGGGCTTGGCTCCGGCCGCGCATTTCGATCAGGACGACCCGACAACAGGGAATACCCGCGCTCCGGCGATTTCGGCTGTCCCCTGTTCTGATCGGCTTGCCGCCTTTGATTGTATTAGCTGCGCCGTTGGAAACCAGCCGGTCGGACGTGCCGGCCGTCGCGGCATGTTTATCCGGTGCTTGGATCACGGCGAGATTGGAGCGCGCGATCTCGGCTGACGCAGCACGAATAGTTGGTGAATTCCCTCATTCCTCAAGACGTGCGGCCCCCAGGTTATCTCGTGCTGAAAGTGGCCCGCCAGCCAGAGTCCTTTCTTGTCAACCACAAGCGAGCGGAAGAGAGTATTCGTCGGTACAGTCTGAACGTGCCGGCGGATCGTTCGACCATCGGCGGTACTCTCCTCAAGCAGGAGTTTACGCTCGTTCGCAGAGCCATGGTCTCCGCAGTCATGCAAGTGGATCCCAGCCGGTCACTGGGTATCAGCCCCAGCACAAGTCGAATGAAACTCGAGACAATCAAGACGGGATAATGATCTGGAAAGCGGGGGGATTCCTGGGCGAGAAACGCATTGGAGCCGACCGGGATCGAACCGGCAACCTCCTGGTTGCAAACCAGGCGCTCTCCCGACTGAGCTACGGCCCCCTGAGCACGCAACGACAGTAACAGATCGGGTTGGATTGGCAAGATCGGGCCACTGCTCCACGACCTCATCGGAGTTCGCCACGCGACCGCCCTGCGCTGCGACCTCATTTGCAGTCCGGATCTCCGTGGGCGTGGCAGGGTCCGTTCGCTGGTCCTAGAATCACATCCGTACCTCATGGCGACTTGGGTCAGCTCCGGGCGATGGGGCCACGCCCTCGTCGCTCACTGGAGCCCTCCGTACAAGGGACTTCGTCCGTGGCCGGTCACGTCATCATCGACGGCAACAACCTCCTCCACGCCATGCACGCCCATGCGCCGATCCCTCTGGTCGGACGAGAGACCATGGTCAAGGTTGTCGAGCGCTGGGCCCGGCGCGGGGACGACGACGTGACGCTCGTGTTCGATGGTCCCGTGCCCCGGGGCGGACTGTCCAAGCAGATGGCTTCAAGTCGGATTCTGGTGCGCTTCAGCTCCCCCGTCTCGGCCGACGACGTTATCGTCGAGTTGCTCAAGAAAGCACGCCATCCCGCTTCCGTTCGAGTCGTCACGAGCGATGGAGGCGTGGCCCACGAGGCTCGCGCCCGACGGTCCCGCCACACCGACGCGGTGGTTTTTGTTCAAGAGTTGTTTTCTGGGGAACAGTCGCCTCGGTCGCCGGAGCAGGTGCCCGAAGCAGAGAAGCCCCCCGGTCTGACTCCGGATCAACGCCGCGAATGGATGGAGATCTTTGGCTTCAGCGACGACGAAGAAGAGCCGTTTGACGGCGCCGAATCCATGCGTGAATAAACAAACGGGGTTTCCCGGAGTGCGTAGTGCATCTCGTCGGCCGCATTCGTAACCCGAGAACGTCGCCGTCTCCGGAATTTAATCCACGAGCACGAGCCGCACGCTCATGGCGTCCAGGGCCAGGTCGAGAGCGCCGGTCCTGTCGGTGTATTGTCGCGCTCCCATGACCAGAAGTCGGCCGGCAACGGCCGCCCGGCCCGGAAGTCGAGCTGCCTGCGGATGCGTCACCAGTTGCGGTGTGAGTATGCCCAGAAGGCGTCGCGGCGTTTTCAAATCCAGCTTGGCACGGGTCGGGCGATCGCCGCAGTTGATCAAGACGATGATCTGCCTGCCCTTCAACGATCGGGAGAACGCCAGAACGTGATCGCTCTCTTTCAGCAAGATCGGCCGGACCTCTCCGCGCCGGAGGATTTCACGCTCTGCACGCTGCGTATTGAATAAATGGACCAGCTGGGCGAATTCCATTCGTTGCCGTGCCGCAGAGTCATCTCCTTCTGATTCTTCGCCCTGACCGAGCCGCCATTCACTTCGGCAGGAACCAACGGCCGGCCGTTCGAAGTTCCCGAATTCATAGCCGCGGATCAGCATGGGAGGCTGTTTGTACAAGAATTGGAACGCAAGCGCGAGGCGCATCCGCGGCAACAACTTCCCCAAATCGGCCTGCGCGCCTGGTTCGAGCGTGGGCAGAGAGGCTGGAGATGCCGCCGAATCGCAAGACATCTCCTCGAGGGCTTTCCAGAATTCCACCGGGGTAAAGCCCTCTTCGCGCGCGACGATCAACTGCTTCACGGCCGCCCCGATACCGCGCTCGACATGCCCGTCGAAGATTCCTTGAAGGCCCGGCGATTCTCCGCTGCGATCGTCTTCTGAAATGAGCAGGGCGTCCACGTTGAGTTTCTTGACCGCCGCGTGCCATTCCTTCCAGGTTTCATCCGGCACCTTCGCGGTGTCGGTCCAGAACCAGCCGTCAACGCCGTCCTTCGGATCACCGTCTCCGTTCGGATCAAACCAGGTTCGCGTCTCGGCCACGAGAACGTCGGCATTGCCCGAATCCGGACCCTCCATGGCAAGACCCGCTGACAGCGAGAATACGATGCGCAACCCCAGCCGGTGTGCTTCGCGAACCACGTCCAGCAGGGCGCGCTCTGCCGGTGCGAACCCGTCCGGGTACTCGTCAGATTGTGGCGAAGCAGCGCCGGCGTCAAAGAGAGTGGGATTGGCGCGTAGTCGTGAGCCGGCCGGCGTCTCCGGACCGGGTGCGCGGACGAGTACGCCCGACAGGATTACGGCGTTGAACTCGAGCTCGCGGGCGCGACTAAGAGCCTTGCGAAGCTCGGCCGAGGTGCCGCCGGCTTCCGCCGCCGCCGACGGAGTATTCCGATCGAGACATGGTACATCGATGCGATACCACCGCGCATCCACGGCCCATGTCGGAGGCGAGACCCCTTCAGGGACGCCGGCACGAACCGTAACCGGAAGTATCACGAGCACGGCCACGAGGCACTCCGCCCATAGGCGTTGTCCACTGCGAGCCGCAGGCTTCAGCCTGCGCGGGTCTTCGTTGCCGTCCGACATCAGGGCTCTCTTCTGAGCCGCGGGCTCTAGCCTGCGCGAGCCCGCAAACGCCGTAGGCGTTCGAATGCTCCGCACGTTGCCGCATGATCTTGAGAACCGTTCGAGCATGATCGTCAATGAAGCACCTGCGTGCGTGACGATGGGAAGTCCATCAGACCCGACGGCGCAGCAGCCACTGACCGGCGAGCGTCGCGAAGAGTGCCGCGATGCCTGCGATCCCGCCGAGCTGCAATCGGCGCGGAAGATCGACCGGCCCATCCAGCACGCCGCAGTGCAGCAACTCGACGTCGGCCCCCGTCGCCGAGGCCAGTCGCTCCTTTTCCAGTTGCGTCAACGTCGAGCCCAGGCGGGCAAGATCTTCCCGAGCCGTCCCGGCCTGCTCCTCCAGAAGTTGCGCCCGAAGGGACGACCGCAGGTACGACTGCGCCGCACCGATATTCACGTTGATGTCGCTCTGAATGTCGAGCAACTCTGCAACCGCGGCATCCACCTCCCCGCGCAGCGTCTCCACGCGGTGCTCGGCCGACGCCAGCCGCGCCGTGTGTTCGCTGCGCGCCCGTTCCAGGGCTTTCTTCGACAGCACGTCATCCAGTCGCTCGATCCGATCCTGGCAGCGCCGCAGCAACCCCTTGGCCGATCGCACCGCGCTGTCGATTCGAAAGTTATCCCTCGGCTCGAAGCCGACGAGCGCGAACTCGAGTCGATGATGTTCCTGTTGAAGAACCTGGAAAGCCCGCGCGACGTCCGACTGACTGATGTGGAATGCCGTGACGTCCGGCCCGGATTCCGTCGCCTCGCGCATACTGCTGCGGACCTCGCTCAGTCGCTTGCCGCTTTCAAACAGGAATCGGTTCGACTCACTGCGAAGGGCTTCATGTGTCTCGATGGCATGCGAAAGCAGCGGATCATCCGGAACTCCCGCCAGGGCCTCGCGATCTTGCTGGAAGTTCACCGCGAACCGCTCGACCTCCCCGGCGTAGGCCTTCACCGCGTCCCCGAAACCACTGTCGCGCATAACCCCCGATGCCTTGGCCACTTCCTCGAAACGCTGCGCGGCCGGCAGGAGTTGCCCCACGGCCGCCCGGAGATTCGTCAGGGAGTCTGCGCACCGCGCGCTGACATCGAGCAACTCCCTGCGCAGCTCGGCCAGATTCACCCCGAGCTCGCGCAGATCCTGTTGAAGCGCCTCATCCGCAAGCTGCGCCGCTTTTCGCTCCTCACCTGTGGGCAGGCCTTGCGTCGGCATCGGCAATCGGCCAAGCCGTGCTGCCTCGAGCGCCGCCGCGCTCAACTCCGATTTCGCCGCGCGATAGTCTCCGATCGCTTTGTTCCAGCGATCCAGCAGCGCCTTCTGCGCATCCGTGGGATCGCCCTCGGGCAAGGATGTCTGCGTCTGCTCCAGTCCCATCTCCACCGACGCCAGCCGCCGCTGAAGCTGATCCACGCTCTCCCCGATGGCGGCCTCGCCCGCCGACGGCGTAGACCGCTGTGCTTCCCTCGTCTCGCGTATACTCCGAACAAAACTCTCCGCGACGCCCCGTGCCTGCTCCACGGCCAGTTCCCGGTTCGTCGTGCGAATCCCCAGTTGCAGTTCCCCGGATTCCGTCGTCTCCACGTACCAGCCCTTCATCGATCCGCCCGATTCCGGCAGGTTCGGACCCAACCGACGCCAGGCGTGATCCATGAAAACCTGCCGCAGATGCTCCCGTGCCGCAAAGCTGCCGCGAGCCGACGGAACAGCCCCCGACGATCCATCGGCCGCGCCTTCCTCACCTCGCGAATCGGGCGTGACGGCCAGCGTCGCTCCACAAAGGTATTCGAACGGCCCCCACAGCGTGACAACCGCACCCACCGCGAGCGAGAGCACCACCGCCGCCAGAACACGCAGCGCCGCTCGAGGCCGCGATGCACGAACGGCTTCCCTCCTTACCTCGCCCCCTTGGTTTGCAGATTCCCCGTCCCGGGTGTGAGCCAGGGTCAGCCGCGGCGGCGAAGTTTCCCGTGCGGAGTCTTTCACGATGCGAAGCTCGTCTTAAATCCCGTGCCCGTTCTCCCGAACGAGTCGATCAATCTCGGCGCGATCCTCCTCGCGCAGCTTCCAGCCGATGCTCTGCGATGCCTCGCTCACCTGCGAGGCCAGTTTCGCGCCGACGATCGGTGCCGTCACCCCATCATGATACGCAGTCCAGTTCAGCACCAGTTGCGTCACGGTTCGGTCGTACCTTCCCGCAATCACCTTGAGCTTCTCCACCAGCAACAGATTTCCCCGGAACCGGCTGCCCAGAAACTCCGGATCGCGACTGCGGATGCCCGAAAGTGGCGTCTCCGGCGAAAACCGCCCGGAAAGGAGTCCCTTCGCCAGCGGGCTGTAAGCCAGCACCCCGATGTCGTGCTCCTTGCAGAACGGAAGCAGATCGTTGGCTGCGTGCAGGTGCAGCATTGAAAACGGCGGCTGAAGACTGTGCACCGGACCGAATTCCCGGGCTGCGGCAATCTGTTCCAGGCTGAAATTCGAGACGCCGATCGCCCGGATCTTCCCCAGGTGAAGAAGCGATACCATCGCCTCCATCGTCTCGCGGATCGGCGTCTTCGGGTCGGGCCAGTGACATTGGTAAAGGTCGATGACATCCGTCCGCAGGCGGCGCAGGCTCGCGTCGCACTCCCGCAAAATCGAATCCTTGGTCAGGCATCGCTCCGGGACGTCCTCCCGGTTTCGCGGGAACAACAGGCCGCATTTCGTGGCCAGAAACACGTCCTTCCGCCGCCCCAGCGTGGCCTTGCCCACGATCTCTTCGCTGTGCCCGAGACCGTAAATCGGCGCTGTATCGATTAGGTTGATTCCGCATTCCAGCGCTTCGTGGATCGCCGCAATGGACTCCCGGTCGTCCACATGACCCCAGGACTCCACGGCGCCGCCCATGGCCCATGTCCCCAGCCCGATGGCCGATACCTCCATGCCGCTGTTGCCGAGCCTTCGTCGTTCCACCGGCCGTCGGACTCCTACGTTGGGAATTTGCCGACCCGGGACCGTCGGGCGGGTCG
Organism: Phycisphaerae bacterium; assembly: GCA_024102815.1. NCBI lineage: Bacteria > Pseudomonadati > Planctomycetota > Phycisphaerae > Phycisphaerae bacterium. The sequence goes on along the minus strand of JAGFJJ010000032.1, from coordinate 36,287 downwards.
GAAGAGGGGCCGAAATGCCCCCTCGGATGGAACCGGCCACTCTACTGCCCGCCGTCCGGCTGGACAAGCGGAATTCCCGGCGATCCCGCCGCTGCCCGTTCCAATCCGATAACTCAACGGAGATGCTCTCTCCCTGGCTTCGAAAGGGTGAGATGGACGCACCTCGAAGCGGTCTTCCAGCGCCCATCCGCGCCCTGCTGAGTGGACGCCGGGAATCTGTTCGCAACGCCTTGGTTTGGGTTTGACAAGCAATGCGCGGGCCGTATACTTGCCGGGCTTCTGAGAGGTGCGGACTGTCTCGCCGGGCGGTCGATGGTACTCCCGCTGCGCAGACAAGGCGCCACGGAGAGCCCACGGCGGGCGTTTTCAGGCGAGTCCGCTCGCAGCGGAATTCCCTCGCCGGCGGCGGTCATGCGATTCTCACGGGTCCGCGCCGATGTGCCGCTGCTGTAGCTCAGCCGGTAGAGTGCGTCCTTGGTAAGGACGAGGTCACGGGTTCGATTCCCGTCAGCAGCTTTCGGCACCTTCCGATCACCGGACCGTTTGAAGGTCCCGCAGCGGAGGGCACGCCGGGAGATTGCCTCGGTTGGTATTTGTTGGAAATCGGGTTGTAGGAAGATTCAAGTAGTTTGGCGCGAAAAGCGCAAGGCACGGCACACGGCCGGCAGGACGTGGGACCGACAGCGCGAGTGGAGGATGCTTCTGGATGGCCAAGGAAACGTTTGAGCGAAAAAAACCGCACGTCAACGTCGGTACGATCGGACACGTGGACCACGGCAAGACGACCCTGACCGCCGCGATCACCTTGACGCAGGCCGCCAAGGGCCTTTCCAAGGCGATCTCGTATGACGAGGTCGCCAAGGCTTCCGAAAGTCAGGGACGCCGCGATTCAAGCAAGATTCTCACCATCGCCACCGCCCACGTCGAATACGAGAGCGAGTCGCGCCACTATGCGCACATCGACTGCCCCGGCCACGCCGACTACGTCAAGAACATGATCACCGGCGCCGCTCAGATGGACGGCGCCATTCTTGTCGTGTCCGCGGCCGACGGTCCCATGCCCCAGACGCGGGAGCACATCCTGCTCGCCCGTCAGGTGAACGTGCCGCACCTCGTCGTCTTCCTGAACAAGATCGACCTCGTCGACGATCCCGAACTCCTCGACCTTGTCGAGATGGAAGTCCGCGAGCTCCTCAGCAAGTATGATTTCGACGGCGACAACGTGCCCGTCATTCGCGGATCGGCTTTGCCCGCCACCCAGAATCCCAAGGATCCTGAGGCGACCAAGTGCATCGCCGAGCTGCTGGAAGCCCTCGACAAACATGTCCCGCTGCCTGAGCGCGAAGTCGATCAGGCGTTCCTGATGTCCGTGGAAGACGTCTTCAGCATCAAGGGCCGCGGCACCGTGGCCACCGGCCGTATCGAGCGCGGCAAGGTTACCGTCGGCGAGGAAGTGGAGATCGTCGGCCTGATGCCCACCGCCAAGACCGTGGTCACCGGCGTCGAGATGTTCAACAAGACGCTCGACTTCGGCCAGGCGGGCGACAACGTCGGCTGCCTGCTTCGTGGTACCAAGAAGGACGAGATCGAGCGCGGCCAGGTGCTCGCCAAGCCCGGCAGCATCACGCCGCACACCAAGTTTGAGTCGCAGGTGTACGTGTTGACGCAGGAGGAAGGCGGGCGGCACACGCCGTTCTTCAGTGGCTATCGCCCGCAGTTCTATTTCCGAACGACCGACGTCACCGGTGGTCTGTCCCTCAAGGGAGCGGAAATGTGCATGCCCGGCGACAACATTGAGATGATCGTCGAACTCGGCAAGCCCATCGCCATGCAGGAGGGGCTGCGCTTCGCCGTTCGCGAGGGCGGCCGAACGGTCGGGTCCGGCGTTGTGATTAAGGTTCTCGAGTAAAGCAGACTGCGGATTGGCTCACGACTGTTTCTGAGGTACGTCGATCATGGCAAAAGCGGCAAAAAGGGAATCGGTCTGGCTGCAGTGCAAAGAGTGCGACGACCTCAACTACCGCACCTCTGTGAACGTCATGGGCGGTACGCCGAAGATCGAATTGAAGAAGTACTGCAAACGGGAGCGCAAGCGTACCGTCCATAAGATCAAGCGGAAGTAAGTTCCTTGTCGCGCCGCAAGAGGCGGCGCGCGTAGGAGCGTAGCTCAATTGGTAGAGCACCGGTTTCCAAAACCGGCGGTTGGGGGTTCGAGTCCCTCCGCTCCTGTAGGTGGCGGCGGGCGCGCTGGTTCCCGGCCGCCGGCCGGTTCGTATCAGAGCCGGATTCTTGAAACATTCGAGTTTCAGGTGAGAGTGTCGATATGAGTCAGTTTGACGCGGCGGCAAGAGGGGGATCACGAGAAGGGGGCGACGATGCTTCGCGGCGCACTGGCCCGGGGCAAGCGCCCTCGTCGCGCCCGCCGGCTGCCGCAGGGGCCGGCGGCCTGAGCGACGCGTTTCGCCAGTACAAACCTCAGCAAGGCCGCACCACCCGCGTGGGCACGCTCGTTTCCGTCATGGCCCTTGCGATCTGGGGAGGCATTTGGCTTCAGAGCCAGCTTCGCGGCTTTGAAGGTGACAACTGGTGGAACATGCTCATCACCATGGGCATACCCATGTTTTTCGTGGCCGCCATTTTCGGCCTCACCTATTGGGTGGTCTTTGCCAACCGTCCCGCGAGCGATTTTCTAATCGCCACCGAAGGCGAGATGAAGAAGGTCAACTGGTCGACGCGCCGCGAGATCATCGGTTCGACCAAAGTGGTCATCCTGTTTACGTTCCTTCTGGCGGTCCTGCTCTTCATCGTGGACCTGGTTTTCCAGTGGCTGTTCCAGACCATTGGCGTGTTGAAGGTATGAACCACCCCGAGTCAGATTCGACGCCTCCCGCCGCCGTGACGACTGCGCCCGGCATGAAGTGGTACGTTCTGCGCGTCGCTTCGAACAAGGAGGAGTCCGTCCGGCAGGCCCTGCTTCGCAAGGTCAAGATCGAGGCGCTGGAGTCCCACATCGGTCGCGTCCTGGTGCCCACGATCAAAGAGAAAAAGATGAAGGCCGGCGTTCTCAAGGTGGTCGAGCGCAAGCTCTACCCCGGCTACGTCTTCGTCGAAATGGCGTGCGAGGAAGACGGCTCGGTCGTCGAGAACGTCTGGTTCATGATCAAGGAGACATCGGGCGTGGGGGACTTCATCGGGGCCGAAGGCAAGCCGACCAGCATGCCCGACCACGAGGTGGCCCAGATGCTTGCCGCCACGCAGAAGTCCGAGGAAGAACCCACCCTTTCCGGCCTCAACATCAAGCCCGGCGACATCGTCAAGATCACCGACGGGCCGTTTGAGAGCTACGAGGGCGCGGTGGAGGCCGTGGACGAACGCCGCGGCATGGTTTCCGTCAGCGTGTCCATCTTCGGGCGGCTTACCCCCGTCGAGGTCGGCTATTGGCAACTGGAAAAATCGGAGCAATGATTCGCCGGCGCGGCGCGGACGGAAACGGCTGATCCGATCCGCCTCCGGCAAAGGAAAACGGTGTCAACGTGGCCAAGAAGGAACTCACAGCAACGATCAAGCTCCAGGCGCCCGGTGGACAGGCGACCCCGGCCCCGCCCATCGGGCCCGCGCTAGGTCAGCACGGCGTGAACATCGGCCAGTTCGTGCAGCAGTTCAATGCCTCCACCGGCGAATTGAACGGCATGCCCGTCGGCGTGGTGATCAGCGTCTATTCCGACCGCTCCTTCACGTTCGTGGTCAAGAGTCCGCCCGCGGCCGTGCTGATTCGCGACGCCGCCAAAATCGCCAAGGGCAGCGGCGTTCCCAACAAGGAAAAGGTCGGCACCATCAACCGTGAGCAGCTTCGCAAGATTGCCGAGCGAAAGCTTCCCGATTTGAACTGTTATAACCTCGAGGCCGCCGAGAAAGTCGTGGCAGGGACGGCCAGGTCGATGGGGGTTGACGTCGTCGATTGATGGATTGCTTTTGACAGGAAAATTTGTCAAGAAAAAGAGATTTTTCAAATGCCGCACCTGGGTGTTCGTTATCGAAAACAAAAAGATCTGCTCGGCGACGCCGCCGGTCCAGTGTCACTGGACGAGGGGCTTGCCAAGCTCAAGCAGATGACGGAAGTCCACGGGGACCGTGGCTACAAGAACGGCAAGAAGCGCAAACGGATCGATCAGACCATTGAGCTCTGTATCCATCTTGGCATTGATCCCCGGCATGCGGATCAGCTCGTTCGCGGGGCGCTTTCGCTGCCGCAGGGACTGGGCAAGACCCGCCGGGTTATTGCGTTTTGCGACGCTGCCATGGCGGAAGAAGCGAAAAAAGCAGGCGCTGCGGATGCTGGCGCGGAAGAGCTCGTAGCCAAGGTAGAGGGGGGCTGGTCGGATTTCGATGTTGCCGTCGCCCACCCCTCGATGATGGGCAAGGTAGGTAAGCTCGGCCGGGTGCTGGGTCCGCAGGGCAAAATGCCCTCTCCCAAGGCTGGTACGGTGACCCCTGACGTCATTACGGCCGTCAAGGAGTTCACGGTCGGGCGCCTGGAATATCGCAACGACGCCGGAGGAAATATCCACCTGCCGGTTGGCAAGGCCAGCTTCGCCCTGGAAGCGCTGAAAGAGAACATCGAGGCGGCGGTCAAGCACATCGTTCGTGCCAAGCCGGCCGCCGCAAAGGGGCAGTATATTCGCAAGGTTTCGCTGAGTGCGACGCACACGCCGGGCGTGATGATCGACTACGCCGCGTAGTAATCGCCCAGTTTCATTGGACGGGAAGAAACGATGAGCAAGCCAATCAAGGCCATGGTCTCCGAAGAGCTCCGCGCCCGCTATCAGGACGTCAGCAATGTGTGCGTGGTCGAGCTGACGGGGCTCAGTGTGCAGCAGCAGGAGAAGCTCCGGGCGATGGTTCGGGAGAAGTCCGGGCGCCTGGAGGTGGTGCGGAACAGCCTGGCACGGCGGGCATTCGCGGATACGCCGCTGGAGCCGCTGGGCAAGGCGCTGGAAGGCCCATCGGCGCTGGTGGTCACCCAGGAATCGCTGATCGACGTTGCCAAGGCGCTGATCGAGGCGGCGAAGGAATTCAAGAAGCTCAAGCTGAAGCAGGCCATTTACGACGGCGATCCGAACCTGATGACCGTCGAAGAGGTTTCGAAGCTCCGTGGTATTCGGGAGCTTATCGGCGAGGTTCTGATGCTGATCACCTCGCCGGGCCGGGCGGTGGCGGGCTGCATTGGCGGACCGCAGGCGCGGATCGCCGGATGCCTCAAGGCCATTGCCGACAAGGAGCCCGCTGCGGACGCGGCCTGACCGACGGAGTTGATCTCAACCGATTTCCAGAAAAGCATTTACGAGTTTTGCGCTGCATCCTGGCTGGTCCGCTGAACGCGGATGAAATGACCTGCATCGGGCGGGTCGCCTATCGGGGTGGCGATTGATCGAGATGTAGGAGTGTCTTGCCATGGCTGAAGCACCGGCCGCGACTTTCAGTGCTGAGATTACGGAACTTGCCGAGAAGCTGGCGAATCTAAAGGTCAAGGACGCCCAGGCTCTCGTGGACTGCCTCAAGGAGAACTACGGGATTGAGCCCGCGGGCGGTGGCGTGGTCATGGCGGCCGGTCCCGGCGCCGGTGCGGCGGGCGGTGCTGCTGCCGCAGCCGAGGAGAAGGACTCCTTCGACGTGATTCTGGCCGGGTTCGGTGACAAGAAGATCCAGGTGATCAAGGTGGTCCGCTCGATCACGGGTCTGGGGCTGAAGGAAGCGAAAGACCTGGTGGAGGGCGCCCCGAAACCGATCAAGCAGGGTGCCTCGAAGGAAGAGGCCGAAAAAATCAAGAAGGAGATTGAAGAAGCCGGCGGAGCTGTTACCATACAGTAGATGGTTCTCCGATGGGCTAGCGGCACAAGCTGCGGGGGCAGGCGCTTTTCGTATGCGCCTTCTCCCGCGCGCGGAAGGCGTTCTAACCGCCGCTGGTTTCCTGCCATTACCAACATATCTGCCGGAAGGCGCGAAAGGCTGGTCAGCGGGGCCGACCAGTTCACCAGATGCCTTCGCGGCCGAGTTGCGGTCCCTCGAATCGTCGCGGTCGAATTACCGTCGAAACGCGTTCCCATCTGAGCGTGCGCATTGAAATTGCGCGATGGATGGAGGCGCGGGTCGTCACTTGTTTTCTGATCGAAGCGAAGGGTCGTTCTGCCATGATCACACCGCTGCCCGTGAAGGATTTCGCCAACGTCGGCGACGCCTTGCCGGTTCCCGAGCTTGCCGGACTGCAGACCACGTCGTACGCGCGCTTTCTCCAGGCCGATATGGCTCCCACGGAGCGCGAGGTCAATGGTCTCGAGGCCCTCATGCGCGAGATGTTTCCCATCGAAAGCTACGACGGGAACCTGTCTCTGCATTACATCAGTTATGAGCTGGGCAAGCCGCGCTACACGACGGATGAATGCCGCGAACTGCGGCTGACCTACGGCCGTCCGTTCCGGGTGCGGCTGCGCCTGGTGCGCAAGGACAGCGACGAGATCCAGGAAGACCTGGTCTACCTGGGCGACCTGCCGATCATGATCGGCGGCGGGGAATTCATCATCAACGGCGCGGAGCGCGTTATCGTTTCGCAGTTGCACCGCTCTCCGGGTGTGGACTTCATCAAGACCCAGGCCGAGGGTGACCGGGCGCTGCACGCCTGCCGCATCATCCCGGAGCGGGGAAGCTGGATCGAGACCGAGGTCACCAAGAAGGACAATCTGGTGATCCGGATCGACCAGTCGAGCAAGATTCCGGCGACGACCTTCCTGCGGGCCATGGACCCGCAGTATTCGACGGACGAGTCGATCATCGAGGAATTCTTCCCGACGAAGATGATCAAGGTGTCGGCCCTTCAGCCCGACCACTACGTCGTTTCGACGATCGTGGATGAGGAATCGGAGGAGATGCTGGTTCGGGCCGGGTGCCAGGTCGGCGACGCGGTCGAGCGGATCCAGGCGTCGTCCCTCAAGCAGATCAAGATCATCGCGACGGTGCATGATCCGCTCCTGTTGAACACGCTGGCGGAAGACTCGAGCCGCTCGCACGAAGAGGCATTGCTGAAGATTTACGCGCGGCTGCGGCCGGGCAACCCTCCGCAACTGGAGAAGGCAAAGAAGCTCTTCATCGAGAAGTTCTACGACGAGAACCGTTACCGCCTGGGCCGCGTGGGGCGGTTCCGCCTGCACCGCAAGTTCGACATCGCCGGTGACGCGGGGCCGATGACGCTGACCGTGCAGGACATGGTGGGCTGCATCAAGTACCTGCTGAAGCTCCGCGCGGGTGAATCGGCCTTTGCGGTGGATGACATCGACCACCTGGGCAATCGCCGCCTGCGAACGCTCGACGAACTCTGTGCCGACGAAATGCGCAAGGGCTTCCTCAAGCTGCGCCGCACGGTGCAGGAGCGCATGAGCATGAAGGACCCGGAGCAGATCGGCCGGGTCGCGGAACTGGTTAACAGCAAGTCGGTGAGCAGCGCCATCGAGCTGTTCTTCGGCCGAGGGGAACTTTCCCAGGTTGTGGACCAGACGAATCCGCTGTCGCAGCTTACACACGAGCGGCGGCTTTCCGCGCTGGGTCCGGGCGGCCTGAACCGCAAGCGGGCGGGGTTCGAAGTGCGCGACGTGCACATCAGCCACTACGGCCGAATCTGTCCGATCGAGACGCCGGAAGGCACGAACATCGGCCTGATCGCCTCGCTGAGCATCTACAGCACGGTGGACGACTACGGCTTCCTGATCACGCCGTACCGCAAGGTGCACAAGGACGGGCGCATCGGCGACCCGGTGTACCTGCGGGCGGACGAGGAAATGCGGGAGATCATGGGTCCGCCGGAGTGCGTGAATCCGGCGACGGGGCGGGTGTTCGACGGGCAGGTGCTGGTGCGTCATCACGGCGAACTGGCCCAGGTTGACCGAGAAGACCTGGCGTTCGTGGATATATCGCCGAAGCAGACGGTCGGCGTGTCCGCGGCGCTCATTCCCTTTCTCGAGCACGATGACGCCAACCGGGCGCTGATGGGTTCCAACATGCAGCGCCAGGCCGTGCCACTGCTTCGTCCGGAGCCGCCGGTCGTGGCCACGGGCATGGAGCGGCACGTGGCGCTCAACAGCGGGATGGTGATCCGCGCCCGCACGACGGGGAAGGTCACTTCTGTTGACGGCCGCCGCATCATCATCGACGACACCGACGAGTACGTTCTCCGCAAGTTCCAGGGCCTGAACGAGCGGACGTGCATGAACCAGAAGCCGCTGGTCAAGCCGGGCCAGCGGGTCAAGAAGGGGGAGGTCATCGCCGACGGTCCGGCGTGTTTCAACGGCGAGCTGGCGCTGGGGCGTAACCTGCTTGTCGGGTTCATGACGTTCGACGGGCACAACTTCGAGGACGCGATCATCATCAGCGAGCGGCTGGTGCGCAGCGACGCGCTGACGAGCATCCACATCGACGAGTACGACGTGGAAGTGCGCGACACGAAGCTGGGACGCGAGGAGTTCACCGCGGACATTCCCAACGTATCCGAGAAGGCGCTGGCCAACCTCGACGAGCGCGGCATCGTGCGGATCGGAACGCTGGTGCGGCAGGGCGATATCCTCGTGGGAAAGGTGAGCCCCAAGTCGAAGACGGAGCTGAGCCCCGAGGAGAAGCTGCTGCACGCGATTTTCGGCCGGGCCGGCGAGGACGTGAAGAACGACTCGCTGGAACTGCCCACCGGCGAGCAAGGTATCGTGATCGGGGCGAAGCATTTCAGCCGCCGTCTGCATATGACGGACGACCAGAAGAAGGCGCTGGATCGGGAGGTGGACGAGTACACCAAGGCTCAGAACGCCAAGGTGGTGACGGTCTTCCGGCAGTTGTGCCAGGAGATCGAAAATGTTCTCGGGCAGCCCATGGTCGATCCGAACACGCGGCAGAAGGTCGGCCACAGCAACCTGACGGAGGTCATCCTGGAGCAGGTGGACGTGTTCCGCGAGCATGTCCGGTCGCGCGATCTGAAATGGGTCAAACCCGCGGCGAAGCGCGACGAGTGCCTGGCGCTGACGGATCGTTTCTGGCCGCGCATCGAGGAGATCATGGAGGAGCGTGATCGCAAAGTGGCGCAGATGAAGCGCGGCGACGAGCTGCCCTCCGGCGTACTGGAGATGGTGAAGGTTTACGTGGCCACAAAGCGGCACATCGCGGTGGGCGACAAGATGGCCGGTCGTCACGGGAACAAGGGCGTGATTGCGCGGATCCTCCCCGAAGAAGACATGCCGTTCCTGGACGACGGAACGCCGCTGGACGTCATGCTCAATCCGCTGGGCGTGCCTTCGCGTATGAACGTGGGGCAGATTCTGGAAACGTATCTGGGCTGGTCGGCCAAGATGCTCGGCTTCCAGGCGGTGACGCCGGTGTTCGACGGGGCGTCGGAGGAGGAGCTCGACCGGTGCCTGGCCGAGGCCAACACTCGCGCCAAGGAACTCGCCGCGGACGACAAGACCGTGGCCGAGGCGGCGCTGAAGGAGTTGCGTATGCAGGTTCTGCCGCCGGGTGGAAAGATCCGCCTGCGTGACGGTCGAACCGGGGAGTATTTCGACCAGGCCGTGGCCGTGGGCTACATCTACATGCTCAAGCTGCATCACCTGGTGGATGACAAGATTCACGCGCGGTCGACAGGTCCGTACAGCCTGATCACCCAGCAGCCGCTGGGGGGCAAGGCGCGAACCGGCGGTCAGCGTTTCGGAGAGATGGAGGTCTGGGGTCTGGAGGCCTACGGTGCGGCCTACATTCTTCAGGAGCTCCTCACGGTCAAGAGCGATGACGTGGAGGGTCGCACGAAGATCTACGAGAGCATGGTGAAGGGTCGGAATACGCTGGAGGCGGGAACGCCGGTTTCGTTCGACGTGCTCTGCAACGAGATTCGCGGCCTGTGCCTGAACATCTGGCTGGAGAAGCGCCGGGCGGTCTAGCGTCCGGGTGGTTGGCGAGTGGTGACGTTGATGGTTTTCGAGCGCGGTCGGGAGGTGGTCATGACGGCGGAAGGTGTGACATTCGAGGCGATGGTCAAGCCCGACCCGAAGGAGCTGCTGGCATTCTATGCGCGGCAGCATCATCCGACGACGCCGGATGCGGCGAAGCTTCAGCGGATGATCGACAATACGTTCTGTTTCGTTCTGGCCCGGCGCGAGGAGGAGCTGATCGGCTTCGCCCGCGGCGTGACGGACGGACTAACCGGTCGACTGGCGGAATGCAAGCTGGATCCGAACTACCAGGGTCCGGCGTGTGTCACGAAGACCGACGGGCGGATCGAACACGACGAGTCCGGAATTGCCCGGCAGATGGCCGTGCTGGTGATCGATGCGCTGCGCAACTTCGGTGTGGAGCGGATTGACGCGGTGGCCTACGGGACCGAGGTCGATTTCTGTGAAGAGCTGGGGTTCCGCAAGATGCGCGGCACCGTGGCGCTGGAACTGGCGGGTGACGTCACGCTGGCGCAGGTCGCGGCGAAGACGAGCACGACGGCGGCCTCGGGTGTTTGACGAGATACCGATGCGTATCGCCCCCTGAATTGCGACGAAAGTACGAACCGAGCCCCTACAAGGAAACGGACCAACGATGATTGACACCATCTACGATCGGGTCAATGACTATGCACGGGTCCATATTGCCCTGGCTTCGCCCAACGACATTCGCAGCTGGTCGTTCGGCGAAGTCAAAAAGCCCGAGACGATCAACTACCGCACCTATCGCCCGGAGAAGGACGGGCTTTTCTGCGAGCGCATCTTCGGTCCCGAGCGGGACTGGGAGTGCGCCTGCGGGAAATTCAAGGGCACCAAGCACAAGGGCATCATCTGCGACCGCTGCGGGGTGAAGGTGACGCACTCCCGCGTGCGCCGCAAGCGCATGGGGCACATCAATCTCGCGGCGCCGGTGGTGCACATCTGGTTCTTCAAGTCGATGCCGTCGCGGCTGGGCGCGCTGCTGGATGTCAAGACGACGAGCCTGGAGAAGGTCGTTTACTTCCAGGAATACGTAGTCATCGATCCGGGCGATACGCCGCTGAAGCCCAAGCAGACGCTCACCGAGGAGGAGTACCGGGCGGCGGTCAGCGACTACGGCTCGGGCTTTACGGCGATGATGGGGGCGGAGGCGGTCAAGGAGCTTCTCGGCCGGCTCGATCTGGCGACGCTGAGCGTCGAGCTGCGCGAGGAACTGGCCAAGACGGGCAGCAAGCAGCGCGAGAAGGACCTGGCCAAGCGCCTGAAAATTGTCGAGGCGCTGCGTAAGAGCCCCAACGAATCCGCGTGGATGGTGCTGGACGTGATCCCGGTGATCCCGCCGGACCTGCGCCCGCTGGTCCTGCTGGACAGCGGCAACTTCGCCACCAGCGATCTGAACGATCTCTATCGCCGCATCATCAACCGCAACAGCCGGCTCAAGAAGCTGGTCGATCTCAACGCGCCCGAGGTCATCATCCAGAACGAGAAGCGCATGCTCCAGCAGGCGGTGGATGCGCTCTTCGACAACGGGCGCTGTCGCCGGCCGGTGCTGGGCTCCAGCAACCGCCCGCTGAAGTCCATGACGGACATGATCAAGGGCAAGCAGGGGCGCTTCCGCGAGAACCTGCTGGGCAAGCGCGTCGACTACTCGGCGCGTTCCGTGGTCGTGGTGGGTCCGGAGCTCAAGCTCAACCAGTGCGGCCTGCCCAAGAAGATCGCCCTGGAGCTGTTCCAGCCATTCATCATCCGCAAGCTCAAGGACCGCGGGCTGGCCGATACCATCAAGTCCGCGAAGAAGATGCTGGAACGCCGCGATCAGGCGATCTGGGACATTCTGGAAGAAGTCATCTATCAGCACCCCGTGTTGCTCAACCGCGCTCCCACGCTCCACCGCATGGGTATCCAGGCGTTCGAGCCGGTGCTGGTCGAGGGCAATGCCATCAAGATTCACCCGCTGGTCTGCAAGGGGTTCAACGCCGACTTTGACGGCGACCAGATGGCGGTTCACCTGCCGCTGTCCATCGAGGCGCAGGTCGAGGCCCACGTGCTGATGATGTCCACGAACAACATCTTCAGCCCGGCCAACGGCAGCCCGATCATGTCGCCCACGCAGGACATCGTCATGGGCTGCTTCTACCTGACGACCGACCACGTGAGCCCGGCTCTGGAGGACAAGGACATCCCCCGGTTCTCGACGCCGTTCGAGGCCATCATGGCCTACGAGCAGAAGCGCATCGGCATGCACGACTGGTTGTACGTCCGTGTCGACCGGGAAAAGGTCGTGAACAGCGCCAAGGGCCCCATCGAGGAAATGCCCGCCAACCGGCGGATCAAGACGACCATCGGCCGGCTCTTCCTGGAGGAAGTCCTTCCCGAGGGCATGCCGTTCTACAACTGCGCGTTGTCTCAAAAGGGACTGGTTCGTCTGGTGGCGGATTGCCACGAGATTCTCGGCCGGGCGACCACCATCGAGATTCTCGACGAAGTCAAGCAGCTCGGCTTCAAGCACAGCACGCTGGCCGGGTTGTCGTTCGGCGTCAAGGATATGCGTATTCCGGGAGCGAAGAAGGATATCATCGACGCCGCCCAGAAAGCGGTGGATCGTATCGAGAAGGCCTTCCGGGACGGCAGCCTGACCCGTCTGGAGCGCTACAACCAGATCATCGACGTCTGGATTCACGCCCGCGAGCTGGTCACCAAGGCCATGATGACGGAGCTGAAGGCGGACTATCGCGACGTCAAGGGTGACTACCGCGCCCCAGGGGACAAGGACGGCACGCCGTATCTCAACCCCATCTTCCTGATGACCGAATCGGGCGCCCGAGGCAGCGTGGACCAGATTCGCCAGTTGGCGGGCATGCGGGCTCTGATGGCCAAGCCCTCCGGCGAGATCATCGAGACGCCCATCAAGTCCAACTTCCGCGAAGGCCTCAGCGTGCTGGAATACTTCAGTTCCACGCACGGCGCCCGAAAGGGCCTGGCCGACACGGCGCTGAAGACGGCCGACTCCGGCTACCTGACGCGCAAGCTGGCCGACGTGGCGCAAAACGTCATCGTGAACATGCACGATTGCGGGACGATCAACGGCGTCACCAAGGAAGCGATCTACAAGGGCGAGGAAGTGGACATCCCGCTGCGCGAGTCGATCATCGGCCGCGTGGCGCGCGACGGCATCCGCAACCCCGTGACCGACCAGTTGATCGTGGCCGAGAACCAGATCATCACCAAGACGATCGCGTCGCGCATCGAGGACCTCGGTCTGGACAAGATTCGTGTCCGCAGCCCGCTCACGTGCGAGAGCCCGCGGGGCATCTGTGCTTCCTGCTACGGCATGGACATGTCTACTGGAAGGCTCGTCGAAGAGGGCATGGCCGTGGGGATCATCGGGGCGCAGTCCATCGGCGAGCCCGGCACGCAGCTCACGATGCGTACCTTCCACACGGGCGGTGTCGCTCAGAAGGCAGCTTCGGAAAATACGCTCAAGGCGACGCAGAAGGGCCGCGTGAAGTACCTGGATCTGAATCCGGTGGACGTGCCCGGTCCCGACGGCGCCATGCGCCGCGTCGTGCTCAAGCGCAACGGAGAGATCGTCGTTCAGGACGACAAGGACCGCGAGTTGTCGCGGGACAAGGTTCCGTACGGCGCCGTGCTCAAGGTGAATGACGGACAGACGGTGGCCCGGGGTGACGTGATCTGCGAATGGGACCCGCACATGACGCCGATCCTGGCCGAGGTCGCCGGTTCGGTCCGATTCCACGACGTGGCCGAAGGCGAGACGGTGCGTGTCGAGATTGAAGGCGGTAGCAGCCGCTTCGTGGTCATCGAGCACAAGGGCGAGAAGCACCCGCAGATCATCATCGAGGACGCCCAGGGCAAGGTGCTGGATTACCACTACCTGCCCGCCAAGGCGCGTATCGAGGTGCAGGAGCGCCAGGCCATTCTGCCGGGTATGGAGCTGGCCCGGCAGCCGCGGGCCATGGGCGTCACGCAGGACATTACCGGCGGTCTGCCGCGGGTGACGGAGGTCTTCGAGGCCCGGCGCCCGAAGGAGCCGGCGGTCATGGCGGAGATCTCGGGTGTCGTGGAAATCCGCGCCGACAAGCGCCGCGGCAAGATGACCATCGTGGTCCGCAGCGAAAGCGGTATGGAAAAGGAGCACCACGTGCCGCAGGACAAGCACCTGCTGGTGCACGCGGGTGACAAAGTCGAGGCCGGCGATCCGCTGATCGAGGGACCGCTGATCCCGCACGATATCCTGCGGATCAAGGGTGAGGAGGCGCTCCACCAGTACCTCCTGGCCGAGGTCCAGGCCGTGTACCGCAGCCAGAACGTGGGCATCAACGACAAGCACCTGGAGGTCATCCTCAGCCAGATGCTGTCCAAGATTAAGGTTGAACAGCCGGGCGATACGGAGTTTCTGCCGGGCGAGCTGGTCGAGCGTTACCGGTTCCGCCAGGAGAACAACCGGCTGGCCAAGTGCGTCGTCATCGGGAACGCGGGCGACACGGGGCTGCGGGTCGGGCAGGTGCTGGAAAAGAGCGAACTCCAGGACATCAACGCCGAAACCGAGGCCCAGAACGGTGAGCCGGCCAAGGGCAAGCGGCCCAAGCCCGCCTCCGGATCGACCGTTCTCCTGGGGATCACGAAGGCGAGCCTGTCGAGCGAATCGTTCATTTCCTCGGCGTCCTTCCAGGAGACGACCAAGGTTCTGACCGAGGCCGCCCTGGGCGGGTTTGTCGACGAGTTGCGTGGATTGAAAGAGAACGTCATACTGGGCCGCCTGATTCCGGCGGGTTCCGGGTTCCCGCGCTATCAGATGATGCGCATCAAGCACCTGGGCGAGCCGATCGAGATCGAGCCGGAAGTCGCGGAAGTGCCGCTTCCGACGGTCTTCGAGGACGCGGGGGTTGCGACCCCGACGGTATTCGAAGGGGCCGAGGCGAGCCTGACGGAGCGTTCGTCGACGGAAGGTGGAATGGACGCCGCCGGTGTGGGAGGTAGCGATCACGTTTCCGGGAGTTGATGTCGTACGGGCGGCGCGGCCGCGCGTTCATACCGTACGGTTTATGGGAATAAGCAATGCCGACGATCAATCAGTTAATCCGTAGTCCGCGCCGGCCTGTGACCAAAAAGTCCAAGGTCCGCGACCTCGCCCAGTGTCCGCAGCGTCGTGGCGTGTGCCTACTGGTCAAAACGCAGACGCCGAAGAAGCCGAACTCGGCGCTGCGCAAGGTGGCCCGTGTGCGTTTGACGAATGGCAAGGAAGTCACCGCGTACATTCCGGGGGTCGACCATAACCTCCAGGAGCACTCTATCGTGCTGGTTCGTGGTGGTCGTGTCCGGGACCTGCCGGGCGTTCGTTATCACATTGTTCGCGGTACGCTGGACTGCTCCGGCGTCGAGGGTGACAAGGACAATCGTCCGCGCAACCGCAGCCGCAGCAAGTACGGCGTCAAGCGTCGGAAGTAGGAATTGCCCGGCCGATACGAGGCTCGCTGTCAGTCCAGTTGGCGGAGCGGACAGGGATGCAGCAGATGACGACCAGAGTCCGGCGCGGGGTGCTCGACGACCGGACGTCGGCTTGCGCAGTCTGGATGGCCTTGGCCGTGCTGACGGTCCTGGGCATGACGCTGGGGGCGCAGTTGCGGATTCCCGCTCCGGGGACGGCGGTGCCGTTCACGTTGCAGTCGTTGGCGCTGGTTCTGATCGGCCTGACGTTGCCGCGTGTGCCGGCGGCCGCGGGCATGGCAGCGTATCTGGCGCTGGGTGGGGCGGGCGTGCCGGTTTTTCAGGCGGGCTCGGCCGGTTTCCTGGGGCCCACCGGGGGTTACCTTCTGGGATTCCTCCCGGCGGTCGTGGTGATGTCGACCCTGCGCGGGCGTGGGTGTGCCGGGCTGATCCGGCTTCACGTCGCCGGGGCGGCGGGCCTGGCCATCGTGCTGTTGTGCGGTGTGTCGTGGCTTTCCGCATGGGAGGGGCGGTTCGCCTTCAGCACCGGCTTGCAGCCGTTCGTGGTCAAGGCGATGATTGAAGTCAGTCTGGCGGCCTGGATGGTTCATGCGGGTCGCGGTGTTCGGATCGGGCGGCGTCGCCTATCCGGTTGAATTCCGGGAGAGGATCCGACAGGCGTTGGCGGTAGCGGCGGGTGCCGCGAGGTTTGTGACGGGAATCGGTCTTATGGCGTTCAAGAAATTCACGCATTCTTCCGAGCAGCTCGCGGCGGACACGCGCTTCAACAGCATGCTCGTATCCAAGTTCATCAACGCCGTCATGCTGGACGGCAAGAAGAGCGCGGCGACGCGGGCGGTGTACGGGGCGATGGATATCGTCTCCCGCCGCGTCAAGGACGAGCCGCCGGACAAGGTCTTCACGCAGGCCATCGAGAACTGCAAGCCGAACGTCGAGGTTCGCTCCAAGCGCGTCGGTGGCAGCAACTACCAGGTGCCGATGCCGGTGAACCGGCGGCGCCAGCAGGCGCTGGCCATTCGATGGATGCGTGACGCCGCGCGGGCGAAGAAGGGTCGTCCCATGGCGGACCGTCTCGCCCAGGAGATCATTGATGCCTATCGTGGGGAAGGCACCGCGGTAACGCAGCGGGAAAACGTGCATCGCATGGCCGAGGCCAACAAAGCCTTCTCCCACTTCGCGTGGTAGAAGAACATGCGACGATGATATTGCCACGAGCCTGTCCCGACACGGGGCAGGCTCGTTTCGCCTTTATTTTCCGGTCGACACGCGCGCCGACTGCTTTGCACAGGTATTGCGGCTGAGGTTCCTGCAATGAGCGGCGATCTATCCAATGTTCGAAATATCGGCATCGCCGCCCACATCGACGCCGGCAAGACCACGACGACGGAGCGCATCCTGTACTACGCCGGCCGGACCCACCGCATGGGCGAGGTCGACGAGGGAACCACCACCACCGATTACGACGAGCAGGAACAGCGCCGGGGCATCACCATCTACTCCGCGGCGGTCAGCTTCGAGTGGCGAAACTGCCGCATCAACCTGATTGACACACCCGGCCACGTCGATTTTACCGCCGAGGTCGAGCGCTCCCTCCGCGTGCTGGACGGGATGGTCGCCGTGTTCGACGCGCGCGAGGGCGTCGAGGCCCAGTCGGAGACGGTGTGGCGACAGGCCGACCATTACAAGGTCCCGAGAATCTGCTTCATCAACAAGATGGACCGTACCGGCGCCGATTTCGAGCATGCCGTCCAGTCCCTTCGGGACCGGCTCCATGCCCGGCCCCTGGTTGTCCAGTTGCCGATCGGCGCGGCCGAGTCATTCCAGGGGATCATCGACATCATCGAGCAGAAGGCTTTCCACTTCGAGTCGGCGCAGCTCGGGGCGGTGATCACCGAGCGGCCCATGACCGACGCGGAGCAGGAGGCGACTTCCCAGGCGCGGCATGATCTTCTGGAGGAAGTCTCGGAGTTCTCCGAGGCGCTGATGGTCAAGTACCTGAACGATGATCCGATCACGCCGGAGGAGATTCGGGGCGCCATCCGCAAGGCAACGCTGTCGCGCGCGGCCGTGCCGGTCCTCTGCGGCAGCGCCTTGCGTTACGTCGGAGTGCAGCGCCTGCTGGATGCGGTGGCGGACTATCTGCCGAGTCCGCTGGAGGTGCCGCCGGTCGATGCGCACGATCCCAAGAAGCCGGACGTCACGCACACGTTGCATTGCGATCCATCCGAGCCGCTCTCGGCGCTGGTGTTCAAGATCATCGCTGAGAAGCCTGTGGATCTGTACTTCCTGCGGATCTATTCCGGCAAGCTTAAGAGCAACACGCGCGTCCTCAATGCGAGTACGGGCGAAAAGGAAAACGTCAGCCGGATTTATCGCATGTTCGCCAAGCGTCGCGACCAGCTTGACGAAGCGCCGGCGGGGGAGATCGTCGCGGTCATCGGGCCGCGCCATGCACTGACGGGCCAGACGTTCTGCGATCAGCGGCGTCCGGTACTTCTCGAGTCGATCACGTTTCCGGATACGGTGTTGAGCGTATCGGTGGAGCCGAAGTCCTCGCGCGACCGCGACAGGCTGATCGAGTCGCTCAAGGCACTGACGCGCCAGGATCCGACGATCCAGGTCATCAGCAATCCCGAGACCGGCCAGCTCCTGCTTTCCGGCATGGGCGAACTGCACCTGGAGATCATGGTCCATCGCCTCCGCAACGACATGAACGTGGATGTTTCCGTGGGCAAGCCGCGGGTCGCCTATCGAGAGACCGTGACCACGTCGGGCGAAGGCACGGCGACGTTCTCGAGACAGCTCGGCGGCAAGGAGCAATTTGCCGAAGTCCGCCTGGGCATCGAGCCGTGGAAACCGTCCGAGGGCGGGCCCAGCTTCCAGATTCAGAGCCGTCTTCCCGCCGGGCAGATCGAAGACGAGTTTGTCCAAGCGCTGAAGACGGGCATTGCGGATGCATCGCACAGCGGGACGCTTGGCGGGTACCCGCTGATCAACTGGAAGGTCACGCTGCTTGACGCCCGCCAGGACCCGGCCAACAGCTCGGAAATGGCCTTCGAAGCCGCCGGGCGCATGGCGTTTTTTGAGGCCATCGCCGCCGCCAAACCGGTACTGCTCGAGCCGATCATGGCCGTGGAGGTGGTCACCTCCGAAGAGTATCTCGGGGCGATCATGGGCGACCTGAACGCCCGCCACGCCACGGTCCGGGAGAGCACGATGGACGGTCCGAAGCGGATCATCCGGGCGGACGTCTCCCTGGCGGAGATGTTCGGATACGTGACAGTACTGCGGAGCCTTTCGCAGGGGCGGGCGACTTCCAGCATGTCGCCATCGCATTATGCCCCGGTCGCACCGGAGCAGATGAAAGCCCTCGTAGGATAGGGGGCGGGTCCCCCTCGGAGTTGGCATGGATCCCGAAAGAGGGTTCTGCCCGGGGAAGGTCCTCCGGTTGCGGGCCGACGGATTCGAAGCGGACTGGGGCGGCAGTTTGCGGGGCTCGAAGATTTGCTTAACAACCCGTTGACACGGCGTTGAAGCCTGTTATCCTTGCCCGTCTGTCGCTATTCGCGGAGGATGCGGGTAGCGTTCGTCTTATGCAGGATGTCAGAAGCGTGGCGGCCAAGACCAGGATTCGTATTCGGATGGAAGCGTACGATGCTCGTGCGCTGGACGGGTCTGCGAAGGAGATCGTCGAGCAGGCCAAGCGGACCAGCGCCCGGGTGCACGGTCCGATTCCCCTGCCGACGCGGATCGAGCGGTACACGGTGCTGCGGAGTCCGCACATCGACAAGAAGTCGCGCGAGCAGTTCGAGATGCGGACGCACAAGCGGATCATCGATATCAGCGAGCCGACGGCGCGGACGGTCGAAGCCATCAACCGCATCCAGGTTCCGGCAGGCGTCTTTATCAAGATTCGCACCTGACGGATCGTCACGGTTCGAGATGGGGCGGCGTCGGTCGCTGCCCGTTCGACCCTTTTCATTATTTCCGGCGTACCAGCCTCATGGTACGTGTTGTCAAAAATGGCCGATCCGGTCATGCGGACGGTTTGTGTTAGCGGTGTCGTATGAAACCGGCATTGTTGGGTACCAAAATCGGAATGACTCGCGTGATCGGCGAGGGCGGGGCGGTTACGCCCGTCACGGTGGTCAAGGCCGGTCCTTGCATCGTTCTCCAGGTCAAGTCGACCGATACGGACGGCTATGACGCTGTGCAGCTCGGCTTTGCCGATGTCAAGCCGCATCGCTCGACCAAGCCGATCATCGGTCATTGCGCGGTGGCGAAGACCGGTCCGAAGCGGTTCATCCGCGAAGTGCGGCTGGATGACGCGGCCGACGTGGGTCGGGGCGAGGTATTGACCGTCGAGCTGTTCCGTGAGGGCGTCGGCCATGTCGACGTTCGCGGCACGACCAAGGGCAAAGGCTACGCCGGTGTCATGAAGCGCCACGGATTCGGCGGCATGTCCGCATCGCACGGTACGGAGCGAAAGCACCGCTCACCGGGCGGCATCGGCGCCTCGGGCAGTCGCGGGCGAGGCCGCTGCATCAAGAAGGGCAAGCGCATGGGCGGCCAGATGGGCGACGTCCGCTGCGCGATGACCAATCTGAAGCTGGTCGGGATCGATGCGGACAACGATCTGCTTCTGATCGCCGGCAGTGTTCCCGGCCCCAATGGCGGAACGGTTCTCGTCGAGAAGTCGAAGAAGAGAGGCTAGATGGCCATGTTGGCGGTTCCGGTGGTGGATATTCAGGGCAAGCGGCAGGGTGAGATGTCTGTCGATCCCGAACTGCTTGGCGGACAGGTCCGCGCCAGCCTGCTCAAGCAGGCCATCGTGGCGTTCCTGGATCGCCAGCGGCAGCGCAGCGCCAGGACCAAGCGGAAATCGGACGTGGAAGGCTCGACCCGCAAGCTCTATCGCCAGAAGGGAACGGGCAACGCCCGCATGGGGCAGA
This sequence comes from Phycisphaerae bacterium, assembly GCA_024102815.1. NCBI lineage: Bacteria > Pseudomonadati > Planctomycetota > Phycisphaerae > Phycisphaerae bacterium. Next base: position 15,874 of record JAGFJJ010000032.1, on the reverse strand, counting down.
TTCGTACACCCATCCGCCGTGGCGGCGGTCGGGCCTTTGGGCGGAGGATTCCGGGTCGCGTCAAGGAACTTCCCCGGGCCATGCGACGCCTGGCTCGGGCGAATGCCGTCCTGGCCAAGCTTCAGGCGGAAGACGTGCTGATCCTCGACGGGCTGTCTCTGTCGCAGCCCAAGACCAAGACGATGGCCGGCATTTTCGCGGCGCTCGGTGCGGAGCGGGGTTGCCTGCTGGCCGTCGAGGCGCCGAATGCCAACGTGCATCTGTCGTGCCGGAATCTCCCGCGTTCGCAGGCGATGGTGGTTGACGATCTGAACGCGTATGCGGTGCTGCGGCGCAAGAAGCTGGTGTTCACCAAGCCGGCGTTCGAACGCTTTACTGCGTCGCTCGCCGGGCTGCCCTGGGGCAGTGGCGGTCGCAATTGACGGCGGAGGTGTGCAATGGACATATACGACGTTATCAAGCGGCCGATCATCACGGAAAAGAGTACGCACCAGGCCCAGCAGTCACACGAGAGCACGGGTTCGCGGCAGGCGCGGGGTGGTTCGTATACGTTCGACGTTCACCCCAAGGCGTCCAAGCCGCAGATTCGCGACGCCGTGGAGAAGATTTACAACGTCAAGGTGCAGAGCGTGCGGACGTCGAATCGGCAGGGTAAGTCGCGGCGGTATCGGTTCAAGATCGGCCGAACCGCGGCATGGAAGAAGGCAGTCGTTGTTCTCGATCCGAACTCCCACATTGATCTGTTCTAGGAACGAAGGGGACGGGTCGGGTCAAGCGTTGCGCAGGTGAGACGATGGGCATTACCACATACAACCCAACGACGGCAGGACGCCGCAATTCGTCGGTCAACGACTTCAAGGAGCTGACCGACAAGAAGAAGCGGCCGGAAAAGTCCCTGCTGCGCCGATTGGCTCGGAAGGGTGGTCGCAACCACCACGGCAAGATCACCACGCGACATCGTGGGGGTGGCGCTCGTCGTTTGTACCGCATTATCGACTTCAAGCGCAACAAGGACGGCATCCCCGCGAAAGTCGTCTCCGTCGAATACGATCCCAACCGATCCTGCCATATTGCCCTCCTCGAATACGCCGACGGCGAAAAGCGATACATCCTGGCTCCGGTGGGACTGACCGCGGGTAAGACGGTGGAGAGCGGCGAGCGTGTCGAGCCCAAGGTGGGCAACGCCATGCCGCTGAAGTACGTTCCCCCCGGCTTCGAAATCCACAATATCGAGATGAACATCGGGCAGGGCGGAAAGCTCGTTCGCAGTGCGGGCGGGGCGGCCCGTCTGATGGCCCGCAACAACAATTGGGCGACGCTCCAGCTTCCCTCGGGTGAAATTCGGGAGGTCCGCGTCGAGTGCCGTGCGACCATCGGTCAATTGGGCAACGCCGAGCACCAGAATGTTCGGTGGGGCAAGGCCGGTCGCACGCGGCATCGCGGTCGTCGCCCGCATGTTCGCGGAACCGCGATGAACCCCGTTGCTCACCCGCTGGGCGGTGGCGAGGGTCGAAGCGGCGGCGGCCGGCATCCGTGCAGCCCGCGGGGCAAGCTGGCCAAGGGCGGCCGGACTCGGAATCCAAAGAAGATTTCCAATCGCCGGATACTGCGGCGACGGCGGAGTGTGCGCTACGGCCAGTTGCCGACGCCGAAGAAGTAGGCTTTGCAGTTTGGGGAATTGTCGCGGCGGGTTTGATCCGTCGCGAACGTGTGTGTTGGGATTTGAATCCGGAAGGTGCGATCGATGGCGAGATCGGCAAAGAAAGGCCCGTACGTCGACCAGAAGCTGTTCCTCAAGGTGCAGCGGCAGAAGGCGGGCGGCGCAGGCGGCGTGGTTCGCACGTGGGCGCGTCGGTGCACGATCGTCCCGGAGTTTGTCGGCCAGCGCTTTGAGGTGCACAACGGCAAGACGTTTCACCAGGTGTATGTGACCGAGGACATGGTCGGGCACAAACTTGGGGAATTCAGCCTTACGCGGTCGTTCCGGGGCCACGGTGGCAAGAAGGCCGCCGGTAAGTAGTACCTTGCTCGGCGGGAAGCCGGCGCTTTCCGCTCTGGAGATGACGGACGATGGACGGTTTGCGGCAGTGGACGGCACGGCATCGCTTCGCACGGATCGCTCCGCGCAAAGCCCGCCTGGTGATCGACCTGATCCGGGGGCAGCGCTGCGACGAAGCCGTGGAGCAACTGCGGTTCAACCGTCGCCGGGCGGCTTATTTCATCCGCAACGTGTTGCGGTCGGCGATGGCCAACGCCAGCGAGGCGGAGGCCAGCGTCGGGGATCTGGTGGTGACGGATGCCCGGGTGGACGGCGGGCCTTACTATCGCCGGTGGCAGCCGAAGGATCGCGGCCGGGCGCACCCCATTGCCCGGCGTACGAGCCATATCACGGTGGTGGTCACCGAGCGGGATCGAAGAACAGGGCAGGAAGAGGCGTCGTAACAGGCGACCGACGGAGTGTTGGCTGGTGGGTCAGAAGACGCATCCAATCGGGTTTCGCATCGGTGTGACGGAGCACTGGCGCTCTCGCTGGTACGCCCCCAAGGCGGCCTTCGGTGAGTTCCTGGTGGAGGATCAGCGCATCCGCAAGTTCGTGGACGAGCGTCTGAACCAGCAGCCGCCCTACGCGGCCGTCGCCAAGGTGGACATTGAGCGCACGCGTGACGATGTGCGGATCATTCTGCATACCGCCCGACCGGGTCTGGTGATCGGTCCCAAGGGGGCCGAGGTGGACAAGCTCAAGGAAGCGCTCGAGAACCTGGTCGACCGCAAGATCTCGCTCAACATCATGGAGATCAAGCAGCCGGACCTCAACGCCAAGCTCATCGCGGAGGCGATCTCGGAGCAGCTCAAGAAGCGGGCTGCGTTCCGCCGGGTGATGAAGCAGCGCATCGAGGCAGCGATGGCGGCGGGGTGCCTGGGAATCAAGATCATGTGCAAGGGGCGGCTCGGCGGGGCGGAAATGGCCCGCTGCGAGACGCAGATTCGCGGCTCGGTGCCGCTCCATACGCTCCAGGCCCACGTGGATTACGGGGTGGCCACCTGCCGGACGACGTACGGGACGATCGGTGTGAAGGTGTGGCTGTATCTGGGGCGGTACGGCGAGGAACAGATTGACGAGGAAGCTCGTCCGCAGGGTCGTGGACGCGACGGCCGGCGCGGCAAGCGCGGCTAACGGGGGCGTTTGGACAGGCAAGGGCCTGTCGTTCGCTCTGGTTCGGGTCGGATTCGGCGAGGCGATTGAAGGGGAGCTGTTAAGTCATGGCCTTGATGCCCAAGCGGGTCAAATGGCGCAAGAGCCAACGCGGCCGGGTTCGCGGAAACGCGACGCGCGGGAACAGCGTGTCGTTTGGCGAGTACGGCCTCCAGGCGCTGGATTCCGGCTGGGTGACCGGTCGGCAGATCGAGGCCGGTCGCGTCGCCGCGACACACTTCCTGCGACGCGAAGGGCGTGTGTATGTGCGGTTGTTTCCGCACAAGCCCGTTTCGGCCAAGCCGCTGGAAACGCGTATGGGCAAGGGCAAGGGCGACCCGGCATTCTGGGTTGCCATCGTCAAGACCGGAACGGTCATGTACGAGCTGGCCGGCGTGGAGGAAGAGGTTGCCCGCCAGGCGCTGATGCGCGTGGCGAACAAGATGCCCTGCCGTTGCCGTTTCGTGAAGCGTCGTCACACGCTTTGATGCGTAGGAGCGTGCATCGATGAAGATTGCGGAAATCAGGGAAATGAAGTCCGAGGAGCTGCATGTCGAGTTGGAGCAGCTTCGGCGGCACGCTTTCGACCTGCGTTCCCAGGCCGTGACGGAGAAGCTGGAGAATCCGCATCAGCTTACCGCGGCCAAGCGCTCCATTGCGCGAATCCTGACAGTTCTGCGGGAGCGAGGCGAACGTGATATCGAACAGCGCCAGCGCAGACTGGAAGCCGAAGCGGCCCGGCGCCGGCGCGGCTAAATAGGGATGATTGCGGTGGCGGGCTGATCCCGTCACGGCGGGTCGGATAAGCGTCGTAGATTGGATTCAGGATCGAAGGTCGAAGCGCCAGGAGCGACGGGACATATGACGGCAACGGCGACGGTAGAAGCCACGACGGAGCGCGGGAAGCGTGATCGGCGCATCTGTACGGTGGTCGCACGCAGCGGAGACAAGACGATTCGTGCTCGGTTCGAGTTTCTCTCTCGTCACAGGAAGTACGGCAAGTTTCTGCGCCGCTCGACCATGCTGCACGCACACGACGAGAAGAACGAGGCATCGGTCGGCGACCTGGTCGAACTGGCGGAATGCCGGCGGTATTCGAAGATGAAGTCGTGGCGCCTCGTGCGGATCGTGCGAAGCGATGCACAACCCGGCGCGTGACGACGATTGGACAACAAACGTAGGGCGTCCGGTTCGAGTTGGATGCCGGCGGTGTGAATCATGATTCAAATGCAGACCATGGTGGATGTGGCGGATAACACCGGTGCCAAAGCGGCGATGGTGTTTAACGTATACAAGGGCAGTACATCCAAACATGGGAAATACCGCCTGAAGACGGCCAAGATCGGGGACATCGTTCTGGTCGCGGTGAAAAAGTCGCTTCCCAACAGCGATTTTTCCGGCGGCAGTAGTCGGAAGGATCGTTCGAAGCGGCGAAAGGCCCGGGCCGTCGTCGTCAGGATGCGGGCGCCCACGCGTCGTCCCGACGGGAGTTACGTGCGGTTCGACAGCAACGCCGTCGTGTTGATCGACGAGAAGGGTGAGCCGCGGGGCACGCGCATTTTCGGTCCGGTCGCCCGTGAACTTCGCGAGAAGAACTTCATGAAGATCATCTCGCTGGCGGAGGAAGTCGTCTGACCGGCGGGTTCGTGGCGATTGCTCGGAAGGGACGTTGAGGAACATGGCCGCCCATATTCGAAAGAACGACACTGTCGAGGTCATCAGCGGCGATCATCGCGGTCGGCGGGGCAAAGTGCTTCGCGTGGACCGCCAGCGCGGGCTTGTGGTCGTGGAAGGCGTGAATATGGTCTATCGGCACGTCCGTCCGACGCGTCGCAGCCCCCAAGGCGGACGGCTCCAGAAGGAGGCGCCGATCCACGTGTCCAACGTACTTCCGCTGGACAGCGGGGCCGGCAAGGGGCGGCGGGTTCGCTTTGAAACCGTGCGGGATGATCAGGGGCGCGTGCGCTCGAAGAAACGCGTTACGGTTTCCGGACAGACATTGCATTCACTGACACGGTCGGAGTCCGCGGGCGGCGCGGCAAGGAAGTAGATTTCAGGGTGTGGTCATGGCCAGGTTGATGGAACGATATCGCAAGGAAATTGTGACCCGGCTGCAGGAGGAGCTCGGCCTGAACAACGTCATGGCTGTTCCCCGCCTCACCAAGGTCATCGTGTCGATGGGAACGGGCTCTCCCGCGACGGACAAGACGCGTAACGATGTGGCCGTGGCGGACTTGACGCAGATTACCGGTCAGAAGCCGCAGGTAACTCGGGCCCACAAGGCCGTGTCGAACTTCAAGACGCGACAGGACATGCCCATCGGATGCCGGGTGACGCTCCGCGGGCAGCGGATGTACGAGTTCGTGGACCGGCTCATCAACACGGCGATTCCCCGTTTCCGCGACTTTCGCGGACTGAATCCGCGGAGCTTCGACGGTCGCGGGAACTATACCATGGGTGTGGCGGATCAGTCGGTGTTTCCGGAGATCGATCTCTCCAAGATCACCATGACCCAGGGTATGAACATTACGTTTGTTACAACGGCGGAGAATGACCAGGCTGCTCGGGCGCTGTTGCGCGAGCTGGGCATGCCGTTTCGCAGGACGGAAGCGCAGGCGAACTGATGGCAACGACGGCGTGGGTCAACAAGGCGAGGAAGCAACCGAAGTTCGCGTCGCGTGTCGTGCGGCGCTGTGCGGTTTGTGGTCGGTCTCGTGCCGTTTACCGCAAGTTCCGGCTTTGCCGCGTTTGTTTTCGGAAGATGGCCCTGGAAGGGTTGATTCCCGGGGTGCGAAAGGCAAGTTGGTAAGCCGGCGCAAGGAGCCGGAGCAGATACGGCAAGGTTGCCGAAGGATGAGCGTATATGTGGAGTGATCCGATCGCGGACATGCTCACGCGGATTCGCAATGCCGCCAGGGCCCGCAAGAAGACGGTTTCGATGCCCTATTCCAAGATCAAGGAGGGTATCGCCCGGGTCCTGAAGGAAGAAGGATACGTCAACGACCACGACGTGATCGAGGTGGGCGCCAAGCGCATGCTTCGGGTGGAGTTGAAGTACGGACCGCGCGGCGAGGACGTGATTCATAACCTGAAGCGTATCTCCCGCGTCGGGTGTCGCACCTATTCGGGTGTGGAGACGCTGCCCCGGGTGCTGGACGGTCTCGGTGTGAATATCGTTTCGACGAGCCGGGGCGTGCTGAGTGATCGCGCCTGTCGCGAGCAGCGCGTCGGCGGCGAAGTGCTTTGTCAGGTGTATTGATGCCCGTCGGATCGGGTCGCAGGGGCGATTCGACCGGCTTTTGTGGAGCAGCAGGGCGATGTCTCGTGTCGGCAAGAAACCCATTCCGCTACCCTCCGGCGTGACCGTGAAGGTCGGTCCGGAGGAGGTGACGGTCACCGGTCCCAAGGGGACATCGGCGCTGCGGACGCCGCGCGGGGCGAAAATCGCCGTCGATTCCGACCGCAAGGAAATCGAGGTCACGCGGACCTCCGATGAGAAGCAGATTCGAGCCAACCACGGTCTGGCCCGGGCGCTGCTCGCCAACATGGTCCGCGGCGTGACGGAGGGATTCGAGGAAAGGCTCGAAATCTATGGCACGGGGTACAACTGCAAACTGGTGGGCAAGAAGCTCCACCTGAACATCGGGTACTCCGGCCGGCGTCGTGGCGTCGGCTCCCAGTTCGAAGTCGACGTTCCCGCGGGTATCGAGGTCACCGTGGAGCGTGAGCAGACGCGAGGTGACAACGAACCGGCTGTATTCGTTGTTCGAGGAATTGACAAGCAGCGCGTCGGGCAGTTTGCGGCCGAGGTGCGGGCGCTGCGCAAGACGGAACCGTACAAGGGCAAGGGTATCCGTTACCAGGGCGAGCACGTAATCCGCAAGCAGGGCAAGGCCCTGACCGGTGGCGGCTAACAGGTAATCTGGTGCCGCGCGTGGTTCATCCCACGCATCGGCACCACTGGTTTTCGGGAATCGGGCGATGAAGGATCGTGTGGAAGCGTTGAGTCGGCGGATGCGGCGCAAAAAGGGTCTGCGCAAGCGGATCCGTGGTACGGCCGAGCGACCCCGGTTGACGGTGTTTCGGAGCGATAAGCACATTTACGTGCAACTGATTGACGACCTTGCCGGTCGGACCATCTGCTCCGCGAGCACGCGGGCGAAAGACCTTCGCGACCGGGTCTCTAACGGGCGTAGCAAGGAAGCGGCCAAGCTCGTCGGCCAGGCACTGGCGGAGGCGGCGGTTTCCAAGCAGGTGTCGATGGTCTGCTTTGATCGCAACGGCTACCGCTACGGCGGGCGGATCAAGGCCTTGGCGGATGCGGTACGCGAAGCAGGGTTGAAGTTCTAGGCGGCAGGCTGTCGGGCCGATGCCACGTGGCGGGCGGTCTCTGGAATGGTTGGGCGGAAAAAAGCGCATGGCGGAAGAACAGGATAAAACAGTCGAGCAGCCGGCTGCGGAAGCTCCGGCCTCTGAAGCACCTGCCTCAGGCACGGCAACGACCACCCAGGAACCTCAAGCACCTAAGCGCGAGGCGCCTCGGGGCGGGCGGTCCTCGGGCCGGGGACCCCGTCCGGCGACGGACGAAGGCGAATCGGGGATGGAGGAGGTCGTCGTTCGCATCTATCGCTGTGCAACGGTGGTGCGTGGCGGACGGCGGTTCAGCTTCGGCTCGCTGGTGGTCGTCGGCGACCGCAACGGAAACGTGGGCGTCGGCTACGGCAAGGCCAACGAAGTCCCCGGGTCGGTCGAAAAGGGCAAGCGGCTCGCGGCTCGAAACATGAAGCGGATCAACCTGGTCGGGGGCACGCTTCCCCACCGGGTCATCGGTCGCTATGGGGCAAGCCGGGTCGTCATGCTTCCGGCATCGCCCGGAACGGGCGTCATTGCGGGCTCCAGTGTCCGTGCCGTCCTGGAAATGGCGGGCGTGAAGGACGTATTGACCAAGAGTTACGGGTCGACCAGTCCCAAGAACCTCGTTCTCGCGACATATGACGGCCTGAAACAACTGCTCACGCGAGAGAACATCGAACGGTTGCGGGGCGTACGGTTGGCAGGGTAATTGGGCGGAGTGCGGATCGTGAATCTTGCGGAAATCACCAGAGAGGCCGGCGCCGACAAAGGCCGGAAACGCGTAGGTCGGGGTCGGTCCTCAGGACATGGCAAGACCTGCGGTCGCGGCCACAAGGGCGGCGGTCAGCGCTCGGGTTGGCGTCAGCGCGGCCTGCAGGAAGGTGGGCAGACGCCCATCTTCCGTCGCACGCCCAAGCGCGGGTTTTCGAACGCTGCTTTTCGCCAAGCGTATGCAGTGGTCAACCTGTCAGCTTTGGAGGCGCGCTTTGATGCCGGCACACACGTGACCGCACAGCTGCTTCGGGAGGCGGGGCTGATCGGCAACGCGAAAGATCCCGTGAAGATTCTCGGAGACGGCAATCTGACCAAGAAGCTGACGATCGACGCGGCGAAGTTCAGCAAATCGGCCATGGAGAAGATTCAGGCCGCGGGCGGAGAGGCCAGAGTTAAGGCATAGTCGTCGAGCGAGCCGTGCACCGGGTTATCGGTGAGGCGGGGCTTCGGCATCTGAGCTTGAGAGATCGGGCATGATCGGAACGCTGCTAAACATCTTCAAGATTCCGGAGCTGCGCAACAAGCTCCTGTTCACGATCGGTATGCTCGCGATCTACCGCGTGGGGTACTACGTGCCGGTTCCCGGCGTGGACCAGCGGCAGATGGCCGCGAGCATGCCGACCGGCGGCGGGGGCGGCCTGGGTGACCTGGTGCAGTATTTCCAGATTTTTACGGGTGGTAACCTCCACCAGAGCACCATCTTCGGTCTCGGCATCATGCCCTACATCTCGGCCTCCATCATTCTCCAGCTCCTGGTCACGGTCGTGCCGAGCCTGGAGAAGCTGTCGCGTGAGGGTGACACCGGCCGACGGAAGATTCAGGAATACACGCGATATCTCACGGTCTTCCTCTGCCTGGTGAACGGCATTTTCTGGATGAAGTATCTCGCTTCACAGGACCTGCTGTTCCCGCGCTATGAAGGACCGTTCTTCGGCATGACGTTCACGTACATGCTGCTGTCGCTCTGTCTGCTTACCGGCGGTGCCGTGTTTCTGATGTGGCTTGGCGAGCAGATCGACGAGTACGGGATCGGGAGCGGCATTTCGCTGATCATCACGGCCGGCATTGTGGCTCGTCTGCCCAACGCCATCATGACGGTGTGGCAGGGCATTTCCTTCGGCGGCACCAGCGCCGAAGGGCAGTTCGACGTCCCCAAGCTGCTCCTCCTGGCGGTAATGTTTGTGGCGGTTGTGGCCGGGGCGATTCTCATCCAGCAGGCGCAGCGGCGGATTCCGATCCAGCAGGCGAAGCAGACCCGCGGACGCCGGGTGTACGGCGGCCAGCGACATTACCTGCCCCTGCGGGTCAATCACGGCGGCGTGATGCCCATCATCTTCGCCAGCTCGATGATGATCTTCCCGGGCATCATTTTCGGCGCGCTGGCCAACGCCTGGCCGACGCAGTTCCTGATCGCCTTGCAGGGCGCGTTCACTCGGGGCGGGTACGTCTACATCGTTTGCGAGATCCTGGCGATCTATTTCTTTGCTTACTTCTGGACGACCGTGCAGTTCCGTCCCAAGGAAATGGCCAACAACCTCCGCGACTACGGGAGCTTTATCCCGGGGCTTCGGCCGGGCAAGCGGACGGCGGACTACCTCGAACGGGTCATGGGCCGCATTACGTATGTCGGCGCCGGCTTCCTGGCGATCATCGCGATTATTCCCACACTGGTAACCCGGTCGATGGGCATTCCGTTCATGGTCTCCGCGTTTCTCGGCGGCACGGGCCTGCTCATCGTCGTCAGCGTGACGCTGGACCTTGTGCAGCGTATCGAGGCGAATCTGATTATGCGAAATTACAAGGGCTTCCTCGGAACGGAAGGCCCGATCCGGGGCGGCCGATAGGGCGTGCCCTTTGCGCCGTTTGGCGCTGGCGAATAAGACTTGATTTGGGCCTGACGTGAGTTCGGGCATGTATGCAGGTGCAAAAGCGAGGCATTATTCTCAAGAGCGAGCGAGAGATTGAGCGCATGCGCGCTGCGGGCCGGGTGGTGCATGCGGTGCTCGCGAAAATGAGGGAATTGGCCCAGCCCGGGGTGACCACGGGCGAACTGAACGAAGTTGCGGAAGCGATGATTGCCGAAGCCGGGGGGGTGGCCCTGTTCAAAGGGGTCGAGAATCCCCAGGCTCGCAGGCCGTTCCCGGCCGCTCTGTGCATCAGCGTGAACGAAGAGCTGGTCCACGGCGTACCGGGCAAGCGGCAGTTGAAGAGCGGCGATATCGTCGGCGTCGATTGCGGCGTGCGACTGGAAGGCTATTGCGGCGACTCGGCCACGACCATCGCGGTGGGCGACGTGTCCGAGCAGGCAACGCGGTTGCTGGAGATAACCCAGGGCGCGTTGCAGATTGCTTTGCGGGAGATGCGTCCGCATCGCGCGTGGAGCGAGGTTGCCGGTCGGATGCAGGCCTTCGTGGAAGAATCCGGCTTTTCCGTGATTCGCGATTTTGTGGGACACGGAATCGGCCGGGAAATGCACGAGGAGCCCAAGGTTCCGAATTTCTGGGACGAGGGACGCAAGCGGGGCGATTTCGAGTTGCTCCCGCGAATGACCCTCGCGGTTGAGCCGATGGTGGCCGTGGGCTCCCATCGCGTGGAATACGGCGACGCCGACCGTTGGGTCGTGGTGACGCGGGATCGCAGTTTCTCGGCGCATTTCGAGCACACCATCGCCGTGACGGACGATGGCGTGGACGTCTTGACCGACGGTCGTTGAGGTGACTTTGTCCCGGGAATCGTCCGGGTGCCGGAAGGAAGTTGGATCATGAAAGTTCGACCGAGCGTGCGACGGATCTGTGAAAACTGCAAGATCATCAAGCGGAAGGGTGTCGTGCGCGTCGTGTGCACGAACCCGCGTCACAAGCAGCGTCAAGGGTAGTTTCAGAGGAGATTCGGCGTGCCCAGAATTGCTGGCGTGGACATCCCGGCCGACAAGCGCATCGAGTACTCCTTGCGCTACATCTACGGCATCGGGCCGAAGTTGGCCCAGGATGTCCTCAAGGAATCGGATATTGCCGCTGGGGTCAAGGCCAAGGACCTTACCGAGGAGGAGGTCGCCCGGATCGCAAGCGTCATCGATCGCAATTTCGCGGTGGAAGGCCAGTTGCGCCGGACGATCCAGTCCAACATCCAGCGTCTGAAGGATATTCGCTGCTTCCGTGGGCAGCGTCATCGTATGCACCTGCCCGCCCGCGGGCAGCGTACGCGGACCAACGCCCGCACGCGCAAGGGGCCGCGGAAGACCGTGGCGGGCAAGAAGAGCGTGAAAGAGCTGCGGTAGTAAACGAGGAGCCGGGTTTTGGCCAAGAGAGCTGGAAAACGTCGGGTGCGTCGCAACGTGGCCAGGGGAATCGTCCACGTCAAGGCGACCTTCAACAATACCCTGGTGACGATCACGGACGTGAATGGCGAAGTGCTCTGTCGAGCTTCGGCGGGTACGGTGGGCTTCAAGGGTACGCGCAAAAGCACGCCCTTTGCGGCACAGCGCGCCGCTGAGCAGGCCGCTTATGCCGCCAAGAAGTTCGGCATGCGGGAAGTCGAAGTCCGCGTCAAAGGACCGGGCAGCGGTCGAGATTCGGCGGTTACGGCGCTGCAGTCGGCCGGGCTGCGGATCTATTCGATCGAGGACATCACACCCCTGCCGCACAACGGCTGCCGCCCGCCCAAGCGGCGTAGGGTGTAATGTGACGTGATCGACCGGGCAACTACAATCTGTTGGGCTTTTGTTTTTCAGCGTCGATAGGCGCGGGAATTACGATCGAGCAGGAAACATGGGACGATACATCGGTCCGGTATGCAGGCTGTGTCGGCGGGAAGGCATCAAGCTGATGCTCAAGGGAGCACGGTGCGAGACCGCCAAGTGCGCTATGGAGCGCCAGTGGCGTAACCGTCCTCCGGGCATGCACGGCTGGCGGCGGCGCAAGTCCGGCGAGTACGGCGTTCGCCTCCGCGAGAAGCAGAAGGTGAAGCGTTACTACGGCGTTCTGGAGCGCCAGTTCAGCCTCTATTTCAAGATGGCCGAAAGCGGAACGACCAACACGGGCGACGCGCTCCTCAGCCTTCTGGAGCGTCGCTTGGACAACGTGGTGTGGAAACTGGGGTTTGCCCCCTCTCACAAGGCCAGCCGGGTTGCCATCTCGCACGGGCACATTTACGTCAATGGTCGGCGGCTCAACCGGCCCAGTTATCTGGTCAGGCAGGGCGATCGGATCACGGTCAAGCCCTCCGATCGCAGCAAGGCTTTCGTCCGTCAGTGGGTTGGCGAAGGCGGTCCCACGGTCCAGCCGTGGCTCCAACTGGACGCGCAGAAGCTCGAAGGCGTGGTGGCGGCGCTGCCCACCCGCGAGGACGTCCAGATACCGGTGGAAGAGCAGCTCATCATCGAAATGTGCAGTCGGTAGAGCGGCCTCGGTGGAGCATCTGGCCGACTCATTTTGTTCATATCCGGACTAGACCAAGGAGGACTCGCGAATGCGTATTCGATGGCGAGGTTTGGAGTTGCCGGGTCGTGTTGTCCGGGACGAGAATATCAGCACGAACGCCTACGGACGGTTCACGGTGGAGCCGTTCGAGCAGGGATTCGGTACGACGATTGGGAATTCCTTGCGGCGGGTCCTGCTTTCCAGCCTGGAAGGCGCCGCCATCACTTCCGTCAAAATCGCCGGTGTTTCTCACGAGTTTACCAACATCGACGGCGTGATGGAGGACATTACGGACATCCTCCTCAACATCAAGGGCATCGTGATCCGCTACGAGGGGGACGAAACCAAGCGAATCGTCGTTCGGCGGGATCAGGCGGGTGTCGTCCGCGCGGGGGACATTGAAACCGATCCGTCGATTACGATTCTGAATCCCGAGCACGTGATTGCGAACCTGACGGAGAACGTGTCCTTCCATGCGGAGATGAGCGTGCGTCGCGGCAGGGGATACGCCACCGCAGCCGACAACCGCTCACCCGATCAGGAACTTGACGTCATTCCCGTCGAGTCGGTCTTCTCGCCCGTACTTCGCGTGCGCTTCCGGACGGAAGACATGCGCGTGGGGCAGTTGACCAACTACGATCGGCTCATCCTGGATATCTGGACCAATGGGTCCGTCCTCCCGGAGGATGCCCTGGTCGAGGCGGGCCTGATTCTGCGCAAGCACCTGAATCCGTTTGTGCTCTATTACGAGCTCGGATCCGACGTGGTCACCACGAGCGAGACGGCGTTTGACCATCCGGCAACGCTGGACGATGCGGAACTCAACGAGACGCTGAACACGCCGATTTCAGACTTGAATCTCTCCGTGCGTGCCAACAACTGCCTCGAAGCGGTGCGTGTACAGACCCTTCGTGATCTGGTGCAGCTCACCGAGGCCGACCTGTTGCGTTTCCGAAGTTTTGGCAAAACGTCCCTTCATGAGGTCCAGCGGAAGCTGGCGGAGCGGGGACTGCGTCTGGGCATGGCCTTTGGCGGGCAGCGCATCGATCTGAGTGACGCCGAGATTCACGGACTGGAGCCGGAAGGGCACGGCGAGGAATCGGAAGAAGGTCAGGGCTCGGAAGGGAGCGATGGTGCGGGCTCCGGGCCGATGGCGGCCTACACGATGGAGAGTCAGCGCTAGTCAAGGAGTGTTTCGGCCGGACGCCTCAGCGGCGCTTCGGACGGGAAGGTGAGAATCGAGTATGCGGCATCAACGACACTTTTACCGCCTGAATCGCACGGCCGAGCATCGCCTGGCCCTGCGCCGGAACATGGCGCAGAGCATGATCGAGCACGGGCAGATTCGTACGACGCTGGTGAAGGCTAAGAACCTTCAACCGTACATCGAGAAGATCGTCACGATGGCGATCCGGGCCCGCAAGTGCAAGGCCAGCGGCGACAATGCCGGCGCTCTTCGTGCCAGGCGCATCGTGCACAGCCTCCTCGGTGAGCGTTCGATCATTCCCGAAGAGCATCGAGAGGCGTTTGTGGAAATGTCCGACGCTTCCCGCCGAAAGGCCGTGCAAATGGCCAGCGGACGGCGCTATCGCACGGGCGAGCCGCGCGGACGGCTGAGCTTCACGGCAGAATCGGTGAGCTTCCGTCTCATCGAAAAGGTTGCTGCGAGGTTCGAGGATCGCCCCGGCGGATACACGCGGCTCATCCGGCTTTCCGAGCGTCGCCTTGGGGACCACACCCAGTTGGCAGTGCTGCAGTTCGTCGGCAACGAGGAAGCCCCCTTGTCGTTGACCAGGCCCGAACGATCCGCGCGCAAGCGTCGGGCCGACGCCCGGTACGCGATGGCCGCCCGACTGGCCAAGAGCTGGGGGCGGGAGACGGCTGCCAAGACCTCCGCGGCCGGCAAACCGGCCGATGCATCGGCATCCGAACCGCAGGATTCCGAAGGCTCGGATTCTCCGAAAGAATCCTGACCGGTTGCTCGACCCAACGCTCCCCGGCGAAGAACACCTGCGTGCGCGCCGGAGTTTCTCCCCATGCCTCGCGATGCCGATTGCATTTTCTGCCGGATCGTATCCGCCGAGGTTTCGGCGTCGGTGGTCTACGAGGATGAAAACTGCCTTGCGTTTCTCGATGTCGCCCCGCTGGCGGAGGGGCACCTCCTGCTTGTCCCGCGCGACCATTTTTCCGATCTGACGTCGCTTCCGCCTCCGCTGTGCGGGTCGGTCATGTCCCTTCTTCCGCGACTGGGATCGGCCGTCATGACTGTCGCGAAGGCTTCCGGCTTCAATGTGCTGGTCAACAACGGCAAGGCCGCCGGTCAGGCCGTCCCCCACGTTCACATTCACGTGATCCCCCGCGTCGCGTCGGACGGGCTCGGCTACCGATGGAATGCATCGAAGTACGCCCCGGGCCGGGCGGAAGTACTGGCCGAGGCCTACCAGCGGGCACTTCGAACTCCATCCTGACGGCACTATCCGACAACCTGGACAACAACGGTTCGCGTCCGAGGGCGCGTGTCGAAGTCGATGAGCACGATCTGTTGCCACGTGCCCAGGAGCATCGTCTTGTCCACGAAGGGAACGGCAAGGCTCGGGCCCAGCAGCGAAGCCCGCACGTGGGAATGGCCGTTGTCGTCGTTCCAGGTGCGTTCGTGAACATACTCGGCGTCGGTGGGTGCGATCCGCTCGAAGAACGCCTTCAGATCATGCCGGGCCAGCCCGGGTTCGAACTCCGTTGTCGTGATCCCGGCCGTGGATCCGACAACGAACACCGTGACGACACCCGTTTCGATCGGAGCTTGCCGAAGCTGTTCGGTGACATCGCCTGTGATGTTGATGACTTCCGCGTTCCCGCGAGTTTCGACCTGGAATGAATAGGATGCCGCGGCCATGCTGAGACGCCTGTGAATTGCGAATTCAAGCTCAGGCTAACGCCCCTTGCAGCATTGTCAATCGCATCTCCGTCTCTCGACGCTACATAATGACAACATCCGTGGCCAAGGGGCAAGCCTAGCCCGGATATTTCATGAGTTGACGTTGATTCGCGCATAAGGAAGGCCTTCGAACCTGGTATGATAGGGTTTGCTCCAACGCAATCATGCCGAGGCACGGAGGCCGTTCGTGACAGAGTGTAA